>NZ_JBHTRF010000019.1:0-125814 GCF_042796115.1 Kitasatospora sp. NPDC056446
GGCTGGGGGAGAGCGAGGGAGCGCCGACCGTCGGCACCGGACGAGAAGCGCCCCGGAGGCGAGCGGCGCGAGTAACGGCAGCCCGCTGCCTCCCCCCGGGGGGAGGCAGCGGGCTGCCGGTGGAACCGTGCGGGGCGGGCTCAGATGAGGCCGAGCTCCTGGACCGCGTCGCGCTCCTCGGTCAGCTCCTTGACCGAGGCGTCGATGCGGCCGCGCGAGAAGTCGGAGATCTCCAGGCCCTGGACGATCTCGAACTTGCCGTCCTTGGTGGTGACCGGGAAGGACGAGATCAGGCCGGCCGGGACGCCGTAGGAGCCGTCGGAGACGACACCCATCGAGGTCCAGTCGCCCTCGGCGGTGCCGTTGACCCAGGTGTGGACGTGGTCGATGGCGGCGTTGGCGGCCGAGGCGGCCGAGGAGGCGCCGCGGGCCTCGATGATGGCGGCGCCGCGCTTGGCCACGGTCGGGATGAAGTCGTTCTCCAGCCAGGCCTGGTCGCTGCCGATGGCCTCGAAGGCCGGCTTGCCGGCGATCTCGGCCTGGAAGATGTCCGGGTACTGGGTCGCGGAGTGGTTGCCCCAGATGGTGACGCGCTTGATGTCGGAGACCAGGGCGCCGGTCTTGCCGGACAGCTGGCCGACGGCGCGGTTGTGGTCCAGGCGGGTCATCGCGGTGAAGCGCTCGGCCGGGACGTCCGGGGCGTTGCGCTGGGCGATCAGGGCGTTGGTGTTGGCCGGGTTGCCGACGACCAGGACCTTGATGTCGTCCGCGGCGTTGTCGTTGATGGCCTTGCCCTGCGGGCCGAAGATGCCGCCGTTGGCCTGCAGCAGGTCGCCGCGCTCCATGCCGGCGGTGCGCGGACGGGCGCCGACCAGCAGCGCGACGTTGGCGCCGTCGAAGGCGGTGTTCGGGTTGTCGGTGATCGTGATGTCGCGCAGCAGCGGGAAGGCGCAGTCGACGAGCTCCATGGCGGTGCCCTCGGCGGCCTTGAGACCCTGCGGGATCTCCAGGAGGCGGAGGTTCACCGGCACGTCGGCACCGAGCAGGTGGCCCGAGGCGATGCGGAAGAGCAGCGCGTAGCCGATCTGGCCGGCCGCTCCGGTGATGGTGACGTTGACGGGGGTGCGGGTCATTTCTACCTTCTCCAGCAGATCGCCAGGTGCCCCAGGCACACCGGCGCACTGGAGCCGAGGATGGTCTCTCGACATCGAGAGACCGGCGTCAGGTTATCGCAAAGGGAAGCGTACGCCTCGGGTGCGGGCCTGGCTGATGCGTCACAGACGCGCGGCGGCCCCCGCCGGGCCCCCGGATGACGGGAGCCCCACGGGGGCCGCGACGTGCCTCGGCGGCCGGCTGTCGGGCCGGCCGGCCCGACGGCCGGTCAGTGCTTGGGCCGGCCCATCAGCTGGCCGATGTTGTCGAGCAGCGGGATCTGCAGCCACGGGTTCGGCTGCGCGACCAGGGTCAGCAGCACGATCGAGGCGCCCAGGAAGGTCAGCACGATCACGTCGGTGAAGCGGCTGCGCACCGCCAGCATCCCGACCTCGGGCAGCACCAGGCGCAGGACCGCGCCGAGCAGCACGCCGCCGCCGAGGATCAGCAGCCCGTACTTGAAGCCGTCCTTGAAGTCGGCGAACCAGGTGACCGCGAGGCCGGCGCCGACCACCAGCAGGACCAGCGTTATCGGCCACTGCCGGACCGGCAGGGCGTGATCGCGTCCGAGGGCCGCGGCCGAGCCCTCGGGCGGCAGGGTGCCGGTGGTCTTGACCGGCCTGCGCCGGGACCGCGCCGGTCGCGGTTCAGTCATGCTCGCCGTCCCTGGGGGGTCAGATGCCGGCGCGGCGCTCGGCCGCCACGACGATGTTGTTGAGCAGCATGGCGCGGGTCATCGGGCCCACACCGCCGGGGTTCGGGGAGATCCAGCCGGCCACCTCGGCCACGCCCGGGTGGACGTCGCCGACGATCTTGCCCTCGCTGCGGCTGACGCCCACGTCCAGCACGGCCGCGCCCGGCTTGACGTCCTCGGGCTTGACCAGGTGCGGCACGCCGGCGGCGGCCACGATGATGTCGGCCTTGCGCAGGTGGGCGGCCAGGTCCCGGGTGCCGGTGTGGCACAGGGTCACGGTGGCGTTTTCGCTGCGGCGGGTCAGCAGCAGGCCGATCGAGCGGCCGACGGTGATGCCGCGGCCGACCACGACCACCTCGGCGCCGTCGATCGCGACGTCGTGGCGGCGCAGCAGCTCGACGATGCCCAGCGGGGTGCAGGGCAGCGGGCCGTCGATGCCCAGGGCGAGCCGGCCGAGCGAGGTCGGGTGCAGGCCGTCGGCGTCCTTGTCCGGGTCCATCAGCTCCAGGACCGGGTTCTGGTCCAGGCCCTTGGGCAGCGGCAGCTGGACGATGTAGCCGGTGCAGGACGGGTCGGCGTTGAGCTCGCGGACGACGTTCTCGACGTCCTCCTGGGTGGCAGTCGCGGGCAGCTCGCGCTGGATCGAGGCGATGCCGACCTCGGCGCAGTCCTTGTGCTTGCCGTTCACGTACCAGCGGCTGCCCGGGTCGTCGCCGACCAGGACGGTACCGAGGCCGGGCGTGACGCCCTTCGCCTTGAGGGCCGCCACGCGGGCGGCGAGTTCGGACTTGATCGCGGCGGCGGTGGCCTTGCCATCGAGAATCTGGGCAGTCATGGCCCCATTCTCCCGGATCGCGGCGGAGCCCCGTACCACGCCCGCCCCGGGCCCGCGTCCGGGGCCCGCCGGGGCGGCCGGACGGGTACGGAGGTCCGCCCCACATTGCGGTTGCGCCACAGTCTTGGCCCGGCCCGCGGAACCGGCTGGACAGGGCGCTGCCGTCCGGTTGACGATAAGCGGGCATTCCCGCCGCGACCCGGCCCGGTGACGGGCCGGAGGGTCCCGCGGCGGAGCGTACCCGGGGGAAAGAGCCAGTGAGCCGACCACAGCAGTCCGAGCAGACCGACCGTCGCGGTGCCGTCCCGCCCGCGCCGTTCCCGTCGACGGCTCCGCTCTTCCGGCGCTCACCGCGCCGCTGAGCCGACCGCGCCCGTCACCGCCGCCGGGCTGTCACCCTGCTCCGCTACTGTCCCGTCCGGTCGGCCGTCCCGACTCACCGACCTGCACCGGGCCGTCCGCCGTCCCGTCCCACGTCCCCGTAACTGCCCGGAGGCATCCATGAGTTACCCGCCCGACCCGAACAACCCGTACGGCCAGCAGCAGCAGGCCGCCCCGGGCTACGGCTACCCGCAGCAGGCCCCGCCGCCGGCCGGCTACGGCTACCCGCAGCAGGCCGCCCCGGCCTACGGCTACGCGCCCGCCGTGGCGCCGTCCATGCCGGGCCTGGTGACGACCGCTCGCGTGCTGCTGTTCATCGTGGGCGGTTCGCAGGTCCTGCTGGCGATCATCTTCCTGATCACGGCCGCGGTCGCCAAGGACGCCACCAACAAGCTCAGCTCGACGACGAGCAGCGACAACCCGTTCACCACGATCGGCGACGCCGCCGCCGGCATCGCGGTGGTCCTCGCCGTGGTGTTCGCGCTGGCCGCGGCCCTCTCCATCACGCTCGGCGCGAAGTTCGGCAAGGGCGGCAACAGCGTCCGGATCACGACCATCGTGTACGGCTCGATAGCCTCGCTGCTCGGCCTGCTGGACCTGATCGCCGGGATCAGCGCGAAGGTGACGCTGAACGTGGTCATCGGTGTGCTGTGGGTGGCGATCTGCGTCATCTGGATCACCGCCATGTGCACCCGGGACGGCGTCAACTGGTTCAACCGGCCGCGGTACTGACCGGCCCGGACCACGCGAACGACGGAGCGGCCCGGCTCCCTCCTCGGAGGGGGCCGGGCCGCTCTGTCATGCCGTCACGCCGTCAGGCCGTCAGGCCCGTCAGCGGGATCAGTGGAAGAAGTGCCGCGCGCCGGTGAAGTACATGGTCACGCCGGCCTCGGCGGCCGCCGCGACGACCTCCTCGTCACGGATCGAACCGCCGGGCTGCACGATGGCCCTGACCCCGGCCGCGATCAGGATCGCCGGGCCGTCCGCGAACGGGAAGAAGGCGTCCGAGGCCGCGTACGCGCCCTTGGCCCGCTCGCCGGCCCGCTCGACCGCGAGCTTGCAGGAGTCGACCCGGTTGACCTGGCCCATGCCTACGCCGACCGAGGCGCCGTCCTTGGCCAGCAGGATCGCGTTGGACTTGACCGCCCGGCAGGCCCGCCAGGCGAACGCCAGCTCGGCCAGCTCGGCCGCGGGGAGCGCCGTGCCGGTGGCCAGCGTCCAGTTCGCCGGGTCGTCGCCCTCGGCGTGCACCCGGTCGGCGTCCTGGAGCAGCACGCCGCCGGAGACCGGGCGCACCTCCTGGCGGTTGGCCGGGGCGTCGGGGGCGAGCAGCACCCGCAGGTTCTTCTTGCGGGTCAGCACCTCCAGGGCGCCCTCCTCGTAGCCGGGGGCCACGACGACCTCGGTGAAGATCGGGGCGATCTGCTCGGCCAGCTCGACGGTGACCGGGCGGTTGACCGCGATCACGCCGCCGTACGCGGAGACCGGGTCGCACTCGTGCGCCTTGCGGTGCGCCTCGGCGACGTCGGCGCCGGTCCCGATGCCGCACGGGTTGGCGTGCTTGATGATCGCGACGGCCGGCTCGGCGTGGTCATAGGCGGCGCGGCGGGCGGCATCGGTGTCGACGTAGTTGTTGTACGACATCTCCTTGCCGTGCAGCTGCTCGGCGCCGGCCAGGCCGCCGGTGCCGTCGCTGTACAGCGCGGCGCCCTGGTGGGGGTTCTCGCCGTAGCGCAGCACGTTCTGCCGCTCCCAGGTCGAGCCCAGGAACTCGGGGAAACTCTCGTCGCTCGGCGCGTAGCCGGCCTCGAACCAGGAGGCGACGGCCACGTCGTAGGCGGCGGTGTGGGCGAACGCGGCACCGGCCAGGCGCTTGCGGGCGGCCAGCTCGAAGCCGCCCTCCCGGACGGCCTCCAGCACGTCGCCGTAGCGGGCCGGGTCGACCACGACGGCCACCGAGGGGTGGTTCTTGGCGGCGGCGCGGACCATGCTCGGACCGCCGATGTCGATCTGCTCGACGCACTCGTCCGGGGTGGCGCCGGAGGCGACGGTGGCCTTGAACGGGTAGAGGTTCACCACGACCAGGTCGAAGGGCTCGACGCCCAGCTCGGCCAGCTGCGCGCGGTGCGACTCCAGCCGCAGGTCGGCCAGCACACCGGCGTGCACCCGGGGGTGCAGCGTCTTCACGCGCCCGTCCAGGCACTCCGGGAAGCCGGTCAGCTCGGAGACCTCGGTCACCGGGACGCCGGCGGCGGCGATCCGGCCGGCGGTGGAGCCGGTGGAGACGATGGCGACCCCGGCGGCGTGCAGGCCCTGGGCCAGCTCCTCCAGACCGGTCTTGTCGTACACGCTGATCAGCGCGCGACGGATCGGCCGGATGTTCTCCGAAACGGGGGGCGTGGTGGAGCTGGCACTCATGCCGGAATCCATACCTTTCGGTCCTCGATGCGGTGACCCTCGCGGGCCAGCCGGCCCACGACGTCGACGAGCAGCTTCCGCTCGACAGTCTTGATGCGCTCGTGCAGCGCGTCGCCGCCATCGGCGTGGTCGGCGTCGACGACCTCGACGACGCCCTGCGCGATGATCGGCCCGGTGTCCACGCCGGCGTCGACCAGGTGGACGGTGCAGCCGGTGACCTTCACGCCGTACGCGAGCGCGTCGGTGACGCCGTGGGCGCCGGGGAAGGCGGGCAGCAGCGCGGGGTGGGTGTTGACGATCCGTCCGGCGAAGGCCGCGATGAACTCGGGGCCGAGGATCTTCATGAAGCCGGCCGTGACGACCAGGTCGGGCTCGTGCCCGGCGACGGAGGCGGTCAGCGCGCGGTCCCAGGCGGCACGGTCCGGGAAGTCCTTCACCCGATGGACGAAGGTCGGCAGCCCGGCCCGCTCGGCGCGCTCCAGGCCGGCGATCCCGTCCCGGTCCGCCCCGACGGCCAGGACCTCGGCGCCGTACGCCGGGTCCGCGACGGCGTCGAGCAGCGCCTGGAGGTTGGTGCCGGAGCCGGAGACCAGCACGACCAGGCGGGCCGGTCCGGGCGTACGGGGCGGGAAGTGCTGGGCGGGGGCGGCGGCCACTGCGCGAGTCTCCGTAGGTCGGGCGCCGTGCGCTGGTACGTCCACCGGCGGTGGGGCCACTACGAACGGCAGGTCGAGCGAGGGGGAACACCAGGAGAACCCGCCGCGACGCGGGCCCGGGGAACCGGTGTGAGCTGCTGACCCGCACCACGATAACGGCTGGTCGGACGGCCTCCGAACCCTCCCGGTGGCGCTACGCGCGTAGTTGAGACGGGGATCTCCTCCGGCCCGCCGCACCGGAGTTGCCCCGGCCGCCCGGGCCCGACCGGCCTCCGGACCCGGGCCGCCGCAGGGCCGACGGACGCCTGCGGGATCATTGGAGGTCGCGGGAGACCGCGACGACCGCGAGACCCTCCGGCCGGGCACCCCCGGGGTTCCGGCCGGAGTCCCGGCCGGAGTCCCGGCCGAGTCCCGACCGAACTCCCGACCGACGACGATTGGCTGAACCCATGAGCAGCGGCGACGACAACGGCGAGCGCAACCCCTACGCGCCGCCGCCGGCGGATGCCCCGGACCAGCCGTGGCAGCCGCGCAGCCCCTGGGCCGGCGAGGGCCAGGGCGGCCAGGGCGGCGACCGCCCGCAGGTCCCGCCGCCGTGGGGCCCCGGCCCGGAGGACGGCCGGCCCGGCCGTCGGCCGTCCGGCCCGCAGCCGCCCCGGCTCGACCCCTCGAACCCGGCCCACCGCCGGGCCCGCAACGCCGCCCTGGCCGGACCGTTCGCGCTGGTCTGCCTGTTCACGGGCTTCCAATGGGTCGCGCTGCTCGCCGGGGTGCTCGGCATCTTCTGGGGCATCGGCGCCCTGCGGGCCCCCAAGGCCGCCCCGGCACCGGCCGGTGCCGCCGGTCCGACGGGTCCCACCGGCCCGACGGGTCCCACCGGCCCGGTCGCCGGGCGGGCGGCACCGAACCCGCTGACCCCGGCCGCGCTCGCCGGGATCCTGACCGGCGCGATGACCGTCATGGTCGCCACCACGGTGATCGGCCTCAACTACCACTACCGCGACTACGTCACCTGCGTCCAGGACTCGCTGACCGCCGTCGGCGCCGAGAACTGCGACCGGTACGCACCGAAGTGGTACGTGGACTTCAGCGGGAACAACGAGTAGTCCGCAGGCAGTCAGTCAGTCGGCCGGGCCGTCCAGGCGGTCGGGGCCGTCGGGGCGGTCGGGGCCCCGGCCCTCCCGGCCCACGGCCGACAGCCGCACCACCAGGGCATGCGTACCGGCGCGCAGCCACAGCGCACCCCGGCGCGTCCGCCACGCGAGCAGGGCGTACACCCGGACCGCGTACGCCGGGCCGAACAGCCGGTACGGCCGGCCGCCGAACAGCCGCCGCCCCGCCGGGCCGAGCGCGCGGCGCCGCACCAGCAGCGCCCCCGGGACGGCCACCAGCGCGAACCAGCCCGCCGCCGCCAGGCCCGTCCACCACGGCACCGGCCCCAGCCGGTCCATCCGCCCACCCGCCAGCGCCCCACCGGACAGCCAGCCCAGCAGCGCCGCGACCGCCCCGACCGCCAGCGCCCCCGCCAAGGCCGCCACCACCGTCGCGGCGGGCGGCCACGGCCCGGGCCGCTCCTCGGCCCCCATGACCGGCCGCAGACCCGCCGCCGCACGGCCCAGCAGCACCGCCGGTACCGCCCCCGCCAGCAGCGGCAGCACCAGGACCACCGCCCGCCAGCCCCCCGGCCCGTCCGTCGGCAGCAGGGCGAACAGCGGGAACTCCGGCACCGGGCCCAGCACCGCGCCACCCGGCGACACCACCGTCCCGGCCCCCACCGCGAACCCCGGGCCCAGCGCGTACGCCGCACCCCACAGCACCGCGTTCGGCAGCAGCACCAGCGTGAGCAGCAGCAGCCCCAGCAGCGCGGCGGGCCCGCGCCCCAGCAGCGCCATCCCGCGCCCGCCGCCCGCCACCGCGTCCAGCACCGCCGACACCGCCACCAGCAGCCCGCCCGCCGCGACCAGCCCGGCCCCGGCCGCCAGCACGGCGGCCCGCACCGCGGCCGTGCCGCCGGTCGGACGGTACGGCGGCGGAAGGCGGTCCAGCGCGAGCTCGACGACCGGGGCGGCCGGGACACCGGCCGACCGGACACCGGCGGCCGTCGCCAGGGCCGCCACCAGCGCCACCACCAGGAGGTCCGGCAGCACCCGGCTGCGGATCGGACCGTCGCCCGCGCAGTGCAGCGCCACCACGACCGCCACCGCGCAGTAGCCCGCCCACAGCGCGACCGGCCCGCCCCAGCGCGAGCGCAGCCCGCGCCGGGCCGCCACCCCGGCACCCGCCCGGTGGAGCCGGAGCACGGCCAGGACGCCGAGCAGCAGCGGAGTGACGGTCAGCGGGGCGTCCGCGTCCCCCCGCAGCACCGGCGCACCGTGCCCGAGCAGCCAGAGCACCCCCGCCAACCGGGTGGCAGCCGTCGCCCCGTCATCCGCGTACGGCGTCACCACCCAGAGGCCGAGCACCGGTACGCCGACCGCCGCCAGGCCGACCAGCGCCGTCCGCACCCCCGCCAACAGGTCGGCCAGCGCGGGGCGTCCGCCCAATTCACCCGGCGCCTCCAGGATCGGACGGCCCATCAGCTGCGTCATGCGCCTCATGGTGCCAAGGCGACTCGCCATGCTCCGTGAAGCGGCAAACCGCCGCCGTGTCCCAGATTATTGGCTTATGCGCATTTTCAGACCCTGCCCCCCAGCCGCCGGGGCCCCGGCCCGGAGCGTCTGATGACCACGCCACCGACCGCCGGCTCCCCCGCCCCGAAGCGGCACCGCACGTCCGCCCGCACCCACCAGGACGCGGGCGACCTGCTGCGGAAACTGACCCCCCGTGAGGCCCAGACCCTCGCCCTCCTCGCGTCCGGCCACGACTTCCCGCACGCCGCCGCCGTCCTCGGCATCACCCCCGCCACCGCCCGCAGCTACCTGCTCCGGGCGATGCGGAAACTCGGTGCCGCCACCGAGGCCGAGGCCGTCAGCCTCGCCGCGGGCTCCCTGCCACCACCCCCGGCCCCCGCGCCCGCGAACTTCGCCGGCCTCGGCCCGTCCTCCCTCGGCCCCGCCTCCTTCGGCCGTACCCGGGCCGTCGCAGTGGGACCGGACGGCGGACGCCCAGCGGCCGCCGTACCCGTGCCGGAGAAGCCCGGCGCGGGGCGCGCGCAAGCGGCGCGGCAGCCCCGGCCGGCGCGCGCGGAGCCGGCGCACACGCCCCCGGGCGGGCGCCCGCCCTCCCGCCCCGACCGGGCGGCCGAGCCGAAGGCCGACGGGCCGACGGCGGACGGGCCGAAGGCGGACGAGGGCACACGGACGGCCCCGGCCGCTCCCGAAGCACCGGCCGCACCGCGCACCGCCGCTGCCGTCGGAACCGCGCCGACGGCTCCGCCGGCAGCGGCGAGCGCCCCGGAAAGCCCGGCGGCTCCGGTGACACCAGTGGCTGCGGTCGCCCCGGTGGTCGCGGGGCCTGCGGAGGGCCCGGCGGCCCCGGAAGCCTCCGACGGCCTCCCGCCGGAGGCCCGGCCCGACGCGAAGCGCCCCGCGCCCGAGCCCGCGCCCGCCCGCCGCACGGCCCCGGCCGGCCACGGCCCGGCCCGGGTGGCCCTCGCCGTGGCGAACGGGCACGACCCCGCTCCGGATTCCCCCGCCGTCCCCGCCTCCTGCCCTCCCGCCCAGAGCTTCGAGGAGCTGTACGAGACGGCGCACACCCGGCTGGTGCAGCAGGTGTTCCTGCTGACCGCCTGCCGGCACCGGGCGGTGCACTGCGTGCGGCGGGCGTTCGGGGAGGCCCGGCGGCGCTGGCAGCCGGTGGCCCGGTCGGGCGACCCGGAGGGGTGGGTGCGGGTGCGGGCGTGCGAGCTGGCGCTGTCGCCGTGGCACCGGGGCGGGCCCCGGCGGACGCACGCGTGGACCCTGCCGCACCGACGGATCAAGGTCCGCCCGGCGGACGAGACGCAGGCGGTGCTGCCGGACCACGACCGGCTGACCGACCGGGACCGGGCGCTGCTGAAGGCGCTCAAGCGGCTGTCCCGGCCGCAGCGGCGGGCGCTGGTTCTGCACGACGGGCTGGGGCTGCCGGCCGCGGCGGTCGCGGTCGAGGTGGAGTCGACTCTGGCCGCCGCCGAGGGGCGGGTGTGGACGGCCCGGGTGGCGCTGGCGCAGTGGGTGCCGGACCTGGTGGGGCCGGATCCGGCGGCACCGGGGTTCGCGGACGGGCTGAGCCTGCTGCTGCACCGGGCGGCGGTGCGCGGGTGCCCGGAGCCGCACCGGTCTCCGGTGCCGGTGCTGCGGGCCCGGTACCGGCTGGGCACGACGAGCCGGACGGGCGCGGCGGCGCTGCTGACGGTGGCGGTGGGCGGGGCGACGCTGGCGACCCTGGCGGGGGTGCGTCCGGCGGTGCTGTTCCGGCCGCCGGACCCACCGGCGCCCCTGCTGTGCGTGCCCGCCGCCGCCGAGGCGGAGGAGCCGGGCGTGCCGCTGCTGCCGGGCGGGGCGCCGAACGGCATCAGCAGCCTGTGGTGCAGCCCGGCGCCGGGGCTGGAGGCGGTGCTGGTGGAGGCGCGCACGCAGGCGGTGGCCCGCTGGGAGCTGCCGTCGGCGACGCGGGGGGCGGACGCCCCGCCGCCGCAGGGTCCGCTGGTCTGCCCGCTCTGGTCGCCGCGTCCCTGCACCACCGGGCCGAGGCCGCGCGGCAGCCGCCCGGCGGCCCGCTGAGCCCGCACCAGGAGTACGGCTGCGGCCGGGAAACGGCGAGCGCCCCCGCCCGGGAAGGGCGGGGGCGCTCGGTGTGCCGGGGCGGGATCAGGCCTGGGCGGCGATGATCTCGCGGGCCAGGCGGGCGGTCTCGGACGGCGTCTTGCCGACCTTGACACCGGCGGCCTCGAGGGCCTCCTTCTTCGCCTGGGCGGTGCCCGAGGAGCCGGAGACGATGGCGCCGGCGTGGCCCATGGTCTTGCCCTCGGGGGCGGTGAAGCCCGCGACGTAGCCGACGACCGGCTTGGTCACGTGCTCGGCGATGTAGGCCGCGGCACGCTCCTCGGCGTCGCCACCGATCTCACCGATCATGACGATGATCTCGGTCTCCGGGTCCTCCTGGAAGGCCTTGAGGGCGTCGATGTGGGTGGTCCCGATGACCGGGTCACCGCCGATGCCAACGGCCGAGGAGAAGCCGATGTCGCGCAGCTCGTACATGAGCTGGTAGGTCAGGGTGCCCGACTTCGAGACCAGACCGATCTTGCCGGAGCTGGTGATGTCGGCCGGGATGATGCCGGCGTTCGACTGTCCGGGGCTGATCAGGCCGGGGCAGTTCGGGCCGATGATGCGGGTCTTGTTGCCCTTGGCACCGGCGTGCGCCCAGAAGGCGGCGGTGTCGTGCACCGGGACGCCCTCGGTGATGACGACGGCCAGGCCGATCTCGGCGTCGACGGCCTCGATGACGGCGGCCTTGGTGAAGGCCGGCGGCACGAAGAGGACCGACACGTCGGCGCCGGTCTTCTCCATCGCCTCGGCGACGGAGCCGAAGACCGGGATCTCGGTGCCGTCGACGTCGACCGTGGTGCCGGCCTTGCGCGGGTTGACACCGCCGACGATCTGGGTGCCGGAGGCGAGCATGCGGCGGGTGTGCTTCATGCCCTCGGCACCGGTCATGCCCTGGACGATGACCTTGCTGTCCTTGGTAAGGAAGATAGCCATGGTGTGAAAGTCCCCTTCCTTACTTGTTGGCCAGCTCGGCGGCGCGGTCAGCGGCGCCGTCCATGGTGTCCACGCGCTGGACCAGCGGGTGGTTGGCGTCGTCGAGGATCTGGCGACCCAGCTCCGCGTTGTTGCCGTCCAGGCGGACGACCAGCGGCTTGGAGACGTTCTCGCCCTTGCTCTCCAGGAGCGCGAGGGCCTGCACGATGCCGTTGGCGACCGCGTCGCACGCGGTGATGCCGCCGAAGACGTTGACGAAGACCGACTTGACGTCGGGGTCGCCCAGGATGATCTCCAGGCCGTTCGCCATCACCTCGGCGGAGGCGCCGCCACCGATGTCGAGGAAGTTGGCGGGCTTGACGCCGCCGTGGTTCTCACCGGCGTAGGCGACCACGTCGAGGGTGCTCATGACGAGGCCCGCGCCGTTGCCGATGATGCCGACCTGGCCGTCGAGCTTGACGTAGTTCAGGCCCTTGGCCTTGGCGGCCGCCTCGAGGGGGTTGGCCGCGGCCTTGTCCTCGAGCGCCTCGTGCTCCGGCTGACGGAACTCGGCGTTCTCGTCCAGGGAGACCTTGCCGTCAAGCGCGATGATCTTGCCGTCGCCGGACTTGATCAGCGGGTTGACCTCGACGAGGAGCGCGTCCTCGGCGATGAAGACCTTCCACAGCTTCTGCAGGACGTCGGCGACCTGGTCGGCGATCTCGGCCGGGAACTTCGCCGCGGCGACGATCTCGGCGGCCTTCTCCGGGGTGCAGCCCTCGTTGGCGTCGACCGGGATCTTGGCGAGCGCCTCGGGGTTCTGCTCGGCGACGACCTCGATCTCCACGCCGCCCTCGACGCTGGCCATGGCCAGGAAGGTGCGGTTGGTGCGGTCCAGCAGGAACGAGACGTAGTACTCGTCCTTGATGTCCGCGGTCTGGGCCAGCATCACCTTGTGAACGGTGTGGCCCTTGATGTCCATACCGAGGATCGCCTCGGCCTTGGCGACGGCGTCGGCCGGGTCGGCGGCGAGCTTGACGCCACCGGCCTTGCCACGGCCGCCGACCTTCACCTGAGCCTTGACGACGGCGCGTCCGCCGAAGCGCTCGGCGATGGCGCGAGCGGCTTCGGGGGTCTCGATGACATCACCGTCAAGCACGGGTACGCCGTGCTTGGCGAAGAGGTCCCTCGCCTGGTACTCGAACAGGTCCACGTGTGTTCGTCCTTGTTCGTGGTCGCGGATTGTGTCTCTACGAGCGTGCCACGGCAGGATCTTCGCTGCGGGTCGTCGGGGCGGTGCGGGTACGCAGAGGTACGGCCTTGCGGCCCACACAGCCACGGGCGCACACGTCAATCAACACGCGCGTCACGTCCGTCTGGCAGGTTATCCCCGTGGGACGGGAGTGTTTCGCCCGGGGCCTGTCCGGCTTGGGTGAGAACCGTCACAGATCGGGCCGGAGGAGCTGCCGGTCACCCGGTCCGCCGATCGGGTGCATTCACCCGTCCGGGTGAGGCGGTCACACCCCCCGGCCGGCCCCCTCGACCAGGCCCCGCGGGATCGGCCGCTTCTCGATGGCCGCCGCCATGATCGCGGGGAAGGCGTCCGGGGTGCAGGCGAAGGCCGGTGCGCCGAGGGCGGCCAGGGCGGCGGCGTGCGCGTGGTCGTAGGCGGGCGCGCCCTCGTCGGAGAGCGCGAGCAGGGCGATGAACTGGACGCCCGCCGCCTTCATCGCGGCGACCCGCTTGAGCATGCCGTCCCGGATGCCGCCCTCGTACAGGTCGCTGATCAGCACCACGACGGTCTCGGAGGGCCGGGTGATCTTCGACTGGCAGTAGGCGAGCGCCCGGTTGATGTCGGTGCCGCCACCGAGCCGGGTCGCGAACAGGACGTCCACCGGGTCGGTCAGCTGCTCGGTGAGGTCGACCACGGAGGTGTCGAAGACGACCAGCCGGGTGTCCAGGGTGCGCATCGAGGCGAGCACCGCGCCGAAGACCGCCGAGTGCACGACCGAGGGCGCCATCGAGCCGGACTGGTCGATGCAGAGGATGACGTCCTTCTTCACGGCCCGCTGGGCCCGGGCGTAGCCGACCAGCCGCTCGGGGACGACCGTGCCGTGCTCGGGCAGGTAGTTCCGCAGGTTGGCCCGGATCGTCCGGTCCCAGTCGATGTCGCGGTGCCGGGGCCGGGCGACCCTGGCGCTGCGGTCGAGGGCGCCGCCGAGGGTGGCCCTGGTCCGGTCGGCGAGCCTGCGCTCCAGGTCGGCCACCACCTTGCCGACCACGGCCCGGGCGCTCTCCCGGGTGGTCTCGGGCAGCGCGTGCTTGAGCGAGAGCAGGGTGGCGACCAGGTGGACGTCCGGCTCGACGGCCTCCAGCATCTCCGGCTCCAGCAGCAGCCGGTCCAGGCCGAGCCGGGTGATCGCGTCCTGCTGCATCAGCTGGACGACGGTGGACGGGAAGTACTCGCGGATGTCGCCCAGCCAGCGGGCCACCTGCGGGGCCGAACCGCCCAGCCCGGTACTGCGGCGGCCGCCGCGGCCCGGCCGGGCGCCCTCCTCGGGCGCGCCCCGGTAGAGCGCGGCGAGGGCGCCGTCCATCGCGGCGTCCCGGCCGCGCAGGGTGCGGCCGGTGCCGTCGGCCTCGCCGCCCAGCACCAGCCGCCAGCGGCGCAGCCGTTCGTCGGTCGTGGACGCCATGTGGTCCTCCTGCTCGGGTTCTCGGGGTGCCGGGGTCTCGGGGTTCTCAAGGTGCCGGGCCGGTCCGGCGGGTGTCAGACGTCGGGTGTCGGGTGTCGGGTGTCAGGTGTCACGGCCGGCGGCCTGCCGGGGGATCCTCGGCCGGACGCCGAGCAGCAGGGCCACCACCGGGACGGCCGCGTCGGCGCGGGCCCGGTCCAGCTCGTCCGCGGCGGCCGGTGCCGCCGGGGGCGCGCCGAGCGGCCCGGCCGCGACCCGGCTGCCGACGGTGGTGCGCACGCCCGCCTCCAGCCCGGCGAAGGTGCGGCGCAGCAGCGGCAGCACGTCGGTGAAGACCTCGCCGCTCACCCCGGTCAGCCACTCGTCCAGCAGCGCGAGCAGCCGGGGGTCGTGCAGCAGCAGTGCGCCGCCGCCGGTGAGGAAGCCCTCGACCCAGCCGGCCGCGTCCGCCGGGGCGTTGGCGACCGAGAGGACCAGCCGTAGCTTGCGGCCCGCCTCGTCGGAGTCGATCCGGCCGTCGTCCAGCAACAGCCGGACGGCCCGGCCGCGGAGCAGGCCGGGGGCGCCGGTGGCCGGTCCGCCGGACGGCTCGCGGGCGGCCAGTGAGCGCAGGGCGGCGGCCCAGCGGTCGGCCAGGCCTTCGAGGCCGTCGAGGCCGTCGGAGCCCAGGTCCGGTTCCGGGCCTGGCTCCGCATCCGGCTCCACGCCCGGTTCCGCGCCCGGGTCGGCGGCCCGGGGCCCGTCGGAGGCCAGCAGGCCGATCGCGCCGTGCACCTCGTCGACGCGCCCGCGCATCGCCGCCGCGCCCTCGGCGTCCAGCCCGACGCAGGCCGGCGGCAGTCCGACGCAGACCCGGCCGGCCAGCCCGGCCGCCGCCCCGGCGAGCGCGCCGTGGTCGGTGCCGCGCACGTCGCCGTAGCGCAGCGCGCGGACGAGCGCGGGCAACGCGCCCGCCAGGTGCGCCACATCGGTGTCCAGGGCCGCGCAGTCGGCGAGCACCCGCATCACGGCGGGCAGCGCGCCGGACAGCCCGGCCAGCAGGCAGGTCTCCACCAGGCCGGTCAGCTCGGCGAGCTCGACGGCGGCGCGGGCGGTGCCCACGGCCTTGCCGGTGGCCGCCTCCTCGACAGTGGTGCCCCACTGGGCGGCCTCGGCGATCCGGACCGCGAACTCCGGCTGCCAGCACAGCCGCCAGCTCTCCCGGAACGTCCCGGTCGAGTTGACCGAGGAGTGGGCGGGCACGCCCCAGTCCACGCCCAGCAGCCGCAGCCGGTGCAGCAGCCGGGAGCGGGCCGCGTCGGTCTCCTTGCGCAGGTCGAGGGCGATGTCCCTGGGCGCGGCCTCGGGCTTGAGGCGCAGCGAGCGCTGCAGCCGGGCGAGGTCGCGCTGCAGCGGCACCGCCGGTGCGGCGTCCGGGACCTCGCCGAGCTCATCGCCGACCACCAGGCGGTCCCGGACCAGCTCCAGGGCGACGTCTGAGCCCTCGCAGAGCACCGCGCGCACGGCGTCCAGGGTCTCGGTCAGCCCGGCGAGCGGGCGCCCGCGCAGTACCGCGAGGGTCTCGGCGAGCCGGACCGCCTCGATGACGTGGGCGGAGGAGACCGGGTGGTCCTCGGCGCGTAGCAGGTCGGCGGCCCGGGTGAGCCAGCGCGGCACCGGGTCGCCGTCGGCGGTGAACAGGTGGTGGTACCAGCCGGGGGACTGCACGCCCGCGCCGTAGCCGGTGGCCTGGGAGAGCCGCCGGTGCGTCCACGGGATCCAGGTGATGTCCGTGCGCACCTTCTTCGGCAGCCCGGCGAGCAGCGCCCGGTCGTGCGCGACCGTGGGCATCGTCTCCAGCGCGGGGACGTGGAAGGCCCCGCAGACCACGGCGATCCGCCCGTACCCGGCGCGGCGGGCGGCCCGGATCTGCTGACGCATGTGCGCCTCGCGCAGCAGGTCGCGGCGGGACTCGCCGAGGCCCTCGGCGCGCAGCGCGCCCATCGCCTCGGCGACGGCGGCGAACGGGGCCAGCGCGTCGGCGCCGGGTGCGCGGTGCTCGACCACGTCCTCCCACCAGCGCTCCGGGTCGTCGTGCCCGGCCGCCTCGGCGAGCAGCGCCAGCGGGTCGGCGGGCAGCGCGTCGGCGGGCGGTTCCTCGGCGGGCACGTCCCCGGCCGGTGCTTCCCCGGCGGGCGGCCGGTCGGCCTCCGCGTCGGCCGCCGGCGCGAAGCCGTACCCGGCGGGCAGGTCGATGAAGCGGACCGGCAGGTCGTGGTCCACGGCGTGGCGGATCGCCACCCACTCCGGGGAGAACGCGGCGTACGGCCAGAAGGCGGCCCGCGCCGGGTCGTCCACCGCGTGGGCGAGCAGCGCGACCGGGGGCACCAGGTCCTTCTCGGCGGCCAGGTGGACGATGCCGTCGGCCTCCGGCGGGCCCTCGATCAGCACCGCGTCCGGCCGCCACTGCCGCAGCGCGGCGGCCACCGCCCGGGCCGAGCCGGGGCCGTGGTGGCGGATGCCGAGCAGCACGACCTCGGCGGAGGTCACGCGGTCACCTCGCGGGCGGCGCGGTAGAAGTCCTTCCAGCCGTCGCGCTCGCGCACCACCCCTTCGACGTACTCGCGCCAGACCGCCCGGTCCGCCACCGGGTCGCGGACGACCGCGCCGAGGATGCCGGCCGTCACGTCCCCCGCGCGCAGCACGCCGTCGCCGAAGTGGGTGGCCAGGGCCAGGCCGTTGGTCACCACCGAGATCGCCTCGGCGGTGGAGAGGGTGCCGCTCGGGGTCTTGACCTTCGTCCGGCCGTCCACCGTGATCCCGGCCCGCAGCTCGCGGAAGACGGTCACCACGCGCCTGATCTCCTCGGCGCCGCCGGGCAGTTCGGGCAGTTCCAGGGAGCGGCCGAGCTGGCCGACCCGGCGGGTGACGATGTCGACCTCCTCCTCCAGCGAGCCCGGCAGCGGCAGCACCACGGTGTTGAAGCGGCGGCGCAGCGCGCTGGACAGCTCGTTGACGCCGCGGTCGCGGTCGTTGGCGGTGGCGATCACGTTGAAGCCGCGCACCGCCTGCGTCTCGGAGCCCAGCTCCGGTACCGGGAGGGTCTTCTCGGACAGGATGGTGATCAGGCTGTCCTGCACGTCGGCCGGGATGCGGGTCAGCTCCTCGACCCGGGCGATCCGGCCCTCGGCCATCGCCCGCATCAGCGGCGAGGGCACCAGGGCGTCCCGGCTGGGGCCGCGGGTGAGCAGCTCGGCGTAGTTCCAGCCGTACCGGACGGCCTCCTCGGGGGTGCCGGCGGTGCCCTGCACCAGCATCGTGGAGTCGCCGCTGATCGCGGCGGCCAGGTGCTCGGACACCCAGGTCTTCGCGGTGCCGGGCACGCCGAGCAGCAGCAGCGCGCGGTCCGTCGCCAGGGTCGTCACGGCGACCTCGACGATCCGGCGCGGGCCGATGTACTTGGGGCTGACCAGGGTGCCGTCGGGCAGTTCGCCGCCGAGCAGGTACGTCGCCACGGCCCACGGCGAGAGCTTCCAGCGCTCCGGGCGCGGACGGTCGTCCTGCGCGGCGAGCGCGGCCAGTTCACCGGCGAAGGCGTCCTCGGCGTGCTGCCGCAGAACGTCGGTCATGGGGGCTCCTTCGGGTCGGCCACCGGGCACACGGGTGCCCCGGCGACAGGGTGATCGGGGGGAGCCAGGCCGGCGTCCCGACCTGTGGGAACCACCCTGCACCGAGGCACTGACAACGCCCGGGCCGCCTCCGGACGGACAGTCAGCCACTGTCAGTGCCACCGCCTACGGTCGGTCGCATGGAGGAACGCTGGAGCACCGAACACGTCCTGTCCCTGGCACCTGACGCCGCGTCGAGGAAGGCGGCGGGCAAGCTCTCCTCGGCCGCGCCGTGGTCCGGCGCCGGCACCGACGGCACCGCGCTCTGGGGCGAGTGCGCGGGCAGCGGCCGCACGCCGTACCGCACCGTGATCGAGCTCGCCACGCCCGCCTACCAGTGCAGCTGCCCCAGCCGGAAGTTCCCGTGCAAGCACGCGCTCGGGCTCCTCCTGCTGTGGAGCGGCTCCCCCGAGGCCGTCCCGGCCGCCGAACCCGCCGACTGGGCGGCCGAGTGGCTCAAGGCCCGCGAGGAGCGCGCCGAGAAGCGCGCGTCCGCCCCGGTCGACCCGGAGGCCGCGCGCCGCCGGGCCGAGAAGCGCGGCGCCCGGGTAGCGGCCGGCGCGGCCGAGTTGCGGCTGCGCCTGGCCGACCGGGTCCGGCACGGCCTGGCCGACCAGTCCACCGCCGGCCCCTGGGAGGAGGTCGCCGCCCGGATGGTCGACGCGCAGGCGCCCGGCCTGGCCTCCCGGGTCCGCGAGCTGGACGCCCTCCCGCAGGAGCGGATGCTGGAGGAGTACGCGATGCTCCACCTGCTCGCCACCGCCGCCGTCCGGGTCGACGAGCTGCCGGCCGAGCTCGCCGCGACCGTCCGCACCCGGGTCGGCTACCCCCAGGACACCGCCGAGGTCCTGGCCGGCCCGACCGTCCGCGACCGCTGGCTGGTGCTCGGCAGCCGGGACACGTCCGACGAGCGCCTCACCACCCGCCGGGTCTGGCTGCGCGGCGCCAAGACCGGCCGCCCGGCCCTGCTGCTGGCCTTCGGCCGGCCCGGCCAGGCCCCCGACCTCGCCCTGCCCACCGGCCACCTGCTGGAGGCCGAGCTCGGCTACCACCCCGGCGCCCACCCGCTGCGCGCCGCGCTCGGCACCCGCTACGGCGCGCCCGAACCGGGCCCGGCCGCCCCGCCCGCCGGGCTCACCGTCGCCGAGGCGGTCGCCGGGTACGGCACCGCCGTCGCCGACGACCCGTGGCTGGAGAGCCGGCCGACCGTCCTCACCGACGTCGTCCCGGTCCGCACCCCGGACGGCTGGTACCTGACGGACGGCCGCCACACCGTGCCCGTCCGCACCCCGGCCGTCCCGGAGGCCGCGCTGTGGCGGCTGGCCGCGGTCTCCACCGGCCGCCCGCTGACGGTCTTCGGCGAGTACGGCCACCTGGGCTTCGCCCCGGTCACGGCCTGGCCCGCCGGGCAGCGTCCGGTCGGCCTCACCCACACCTAGGAGCACCGAGAATGACGACCACCCAGGACCCGTGGGAGACGCTGCGCACCAGCGCCCTGCTCGGCACCGACCGCCGCCCGCTCCCGGCCACCGCCCTGCCGCTCGCCGACGCCGTGGACCTGTCGGACCCGGCCACCGCCCTGCTGGAACTGGCCGCGCTCGCCACCGTCCGCCGCCGGGCCGGCGCCCTGCCCGTACCGGCCGCCGGACCACCCGGGCCGCCCGCGCCCGAGGACCCCCGCCCGGAGCTGCCCGACCCGGCCGCCCGCCGGCTGGCCGTCCTGCTGGCCGCCCGCACCGGCAGCGGCGGCGGCACCCTGGCCAACCTGACCGAGCTGCTGCCGCAGTGGCTGGCGACGGCCCGCGCCCGCGGCCTGCGGCCGCCCGCCGCGCTGATACCCGGCCTGCTCGACGCCGCCCGCGCACGCAGCGAACTGCGCTCCGACGCCGTCGCGTTGGCCGGTCCGCCGGGCCGCTGGCTGGCCGAGCAGAACCCCGACTGGCGGTTCGTGCTGCGCACCACCACCGAGGAGCCGGCGCGGCGCCAGGACGGCCCCGCCGACCACCGGCTGTGGCACGAGGGCCTGTTCGCCGAACGCGTCACCCACCTCACGCTGCTGCGCCGCACCGACCCGGCCGCCGGCCTGGAGCTGCTGCGGAGCACCTGGTCCACCGAGCGCGCCGAGGACCGCCTGCTCTTCCTGGACGCCCTCCAGGACGGCCTCTCCCCCGCCGACGAACCGTTCCTGGAGGCCGCCCTCGGCGACCGCAGCAAGAACGTCCGCGCCACCGCCGCCGAACTGCTCTCCACCCTGCCCGGCTCCGCCCTGGCCCACCGGATGGCCGAACGGGCACGGGCCGCGGTCCGCCTCGCCGAGTCGGGGACGCACCTGCTGGTCACCCCGCCCGCCGAGTGCGACGCGCAGATGCAGCGCGACGGCATCGCGCCCAAGTCCCCCACCGGGCGCGGCGAACGGGCCTGGTGGTTCGGCGAGGTGGTGGCCGCCGCGCCGCTCGCGCTCTGGCCGCTGAGCACCGGGCTGACACCCGGGCAGCTGCTCGCCCTGCGGGTCGGCGACAGCATCGACGAGACCAGCAGCAGCTGGGCCGACGACCTCCGGGAGGCCTGGGCCCGCGCCGCCGTCCGCCAGCACGACGCCGACTGGGCCCGGGCCCTGCTCGGCCCGGCACCGGCGCCGCCCGCCCGGGGCTCCGGCCGGGCCCGCACCCCGCGCGCCACCGGTGCCCCGGCCAAGCTGCTGGCCGTCCTCCCGCCCGAGGAGCGGGCCGCCTGGACGGCCGCGTTCATCGAGGTGCACGGGCTGGGCGAGGCCTTCCAACTGCTCGGCGCCTGCGCCACCCCGTGGACGCCGCCGCTGTCCACCGCCGTGGTGGGCGCCCTGGCCCGGGCCGCCGCCTCCGGCGCGTACCCGTGGAGCCACAGCGGGGTGCTCGGGATGACGGAGCGCGCGCTCGCGCCCGGGACGGCCGCCGCGGTGGAGGAGCTGGCCGCCTCGGCCGCCCCGGACTCCGCGTGGGCCGAGACCTTCGCCCGGCTGGCCGGCACGCTGCGCTTCCGGGCCGCGATGCTCGCGGAGCTGGCGGGCTGACCCCGGGGCCGGGCCCGCCCGCCCCCGGGGACGGCGGAGCGGGCCGGCCCCGAAGGCCGGCCCGCTCCGCCGGGAGTCCGTTTCCGAAGGTCAGCTCGCCCGCAGGTTGGCCTCGACCCAGGCGACCACGTCCCGGGTGGGCGTGCCCGGCGTGAAGATGTCCGCGACGCCCATCGCCTTCAGCTCGGCGATGTCGTCGTCCGGGATGATCCCCCCGCAGAAGACCTTGATGTCCGCCGCGTCGCGCTCCTTCAGCAGTTCGATCACCCGCGCGCACAGCGTCATGTGGGCACCGGAGAGGATCGACAGCCCGATGCCGTCCGCGTCCTCCTGGATCGCGGTGTCGACGACCTGCTCGGGCGTCTGGTGCAGCCCGGTGTAGATGACCTCCATACCGGCGTCGCGCAGGGCGCGCGCAATGACCTTGGCGCCACGGTCGTGACCGTCGAGCCCCGGCTTGGCGACCACCACACGGATCGGCCCCGACACACTCATGACTGCCTCCTGGACCTCGTCGTCCACCACCCGACCGGACCTCGTGGGCCACCGGCGCGGTTAACGGTCAATAACCAACCTGAGGGGAGGTTAGCGCCACCCGGCCCGGTTGACCGCCCCCCCTCCCAAGAGGAGGGCAAAGTCACAGCTCCGGGCCTTGCTACCGGCGGGTTCACCCCTCTTTCCACCGGTCTCCCCCACAGACCCCCGGCCGACCCCTTGACAACCGGAGGTTTTTCCGGGGCGTCGGCCTTGCGGCTACAGTCACGGCTGTTTGCCCTCGCCCGACGACGTGCCCGAGGCCCACCGAGGAGGCAGCCCCCGATGGCTCCCGAAGCAGCCGCCCGCCCGACCCGTGCGGAGCTGCGCCTCGCCGCCCGCGAGCAGTCCCGCGCCCAGCGCCGGGGCGCGGCCAACGCCGCCACCCGTACGGCTCTGCTGCGGGTCGCCCTGCCCTCGGTGGCCGCGCTCGGGGTCGCGGCCGCGGCGGCGATCACGGTGCAGGGGGAAGCCGACCAGCAGCGCGCCCAGGCCGCCGGCCGGGTGCCGCAGCAGGCCGCGGCGGACGACACCCCGTCCGGCACCACCGCCAGGGCGGCGGCCGAACGGGTCACCGCCGCCGGCGGCCAGGCCAAGGCCTCGCGCGGCGACGCCCGGCAGCCGATGGCGGGCGCCCAGCCCGTCGGAAGCCCGACCGCCGACGCCCCGGCCCCCGACGCCACGGCCGCGCAGCCCGGTGCCGAGCCCACCGCCACCGCCGAGCCGGCCAAGCCCAAGGTGGGCATGCCGGTCGCGCAGCACGGCCTCGGCGAGCTCTTCGGCGAGGCCGGCAGCCACTGGGCCAACCGCCACACCGGCATCGACTTCCCGGTGGACGGCGGCTCCCAGGTGATGGCCGTCGCCGACGGCACGATCCGCACCCAGTGGAACCCGTTCTACGGCTACATGTCGATGCTCAAGATGTCCGACGGCACCGAGGTCTGGTACTGCCACCTGCGGGGGTACAAGATCCGCAAGGGGCCGGTGAAGCAGGGCGACGTCATCGCCTTCGTCGGCAGCAGCGGCAACAGCACCGGGCCGCACCTGCACTTCGAGGTGCGGCCGGCCGGCAGCGGGCCGATCGACCCACTGCCGTGGTTCCTGGCCAACGGCCTGGACCCCCGCTAGGGCGTACCGGGCACGCCCCCGAGCCCAGGCCCCGGGCCCGGAACGCCCTGGCGGCCCGGGCCCCTAGAGCTTCTCCACCGGCGCGTAGCGCAGCAGCAGCTGCTTGCGCCCGTCCGTGCCGAAGTCGACGGTGGCCTGCGCCCGGTCCCCGACGCCCGTCACCGCCACCACCGTGCCCAGCCCGAAGCTGTCGTGGGTGACCCGGTCGCCGACCGCCAGCGAGACGGCGTCGCGCTCCACGACCTGGCCGCCGCGCCGCGCGGACTGCCCCCAGCCCGCCTTCGGCGAGGCCGCCGAAGACGACGATGAACGCGAACTCCCGCCCCCGGACGAGGACTTGCCCCAGGACGAGCCCGAGGAGAAGCCGCGCTGGACCGGCGCCTGCGCCGCCCCCGTGCGCTTCCAGTCCACCAGCGTCTCCGGGATCTCCTCCAGGAACCGCGAGGCCGGGTTGTAGGCCGGCTGCCCCCAGGCGCTGCGCAGCACCGAACGGGTCAGGTACAGCCGCTCGCGCGCCCGGGTGAGCCCGACGTACGCGAGGCGGCGTTCCTCCTCCAGCTCCTTGACCTGGTTGAGCGCCCGCATGTGCGGGAAGATCCCGTCCTCCATGCCGGTCAGGAAGACGACCGGGAACTCCAGGCCCTTGGCGGTGTGCAGGGTCATCATCGTGATGACGCCCCGCTCCTCCTCGTCCCCGTCCGGGCTTCCTCCCTCTGTCCCGTACTGCTTCGCGTCCGGGATCTGGTCCGAGTCGGCGACCAGCGCGACCCGCTCCAGGAAGTCCGCCAGCGAGCCCACCGGCGGGGTGCCCTCCTCCCCGGCGTCCGGCCGCTCGCCCGGGTCCTGCTCGTACTCCAGGGCGACGGAGGCCAGCTCCTGGAGGTTCTCCACCCGGGTCTCGTCCTGCGGGTCGGTGGAGGACTGGAGCTCGGCGAGGTAGCCGGTCTCCTCCAGGACGGCCTCCAGCACCGCCGCCGGGCCCGCCCCCGACTCGACCACCTGGCGCAGCCCGGCCATCAGGGTGTTGAACTTCTTCACCGCGTTGGCCGAGCGCGCGGCCATCCCGTACGCCTCGTCGACCCGCACCAGCGCCTGGGCGAAGGAGATCCGCTCCCGCGCGGCGAGCGCGTCGACCATGGCCTCGGCCCGCTCGCCGATGCCGCGCTTGGGCACGTTGAGGATCCGGCGCAGCGGCACGGTGTCCTCCGGGTTGGAGAGCACCCGCAGGTAGGCCAGGACGTCCCGGACCTCCTTGCGCTCGTAGAAGCGCACCCCGCCGACCACCTTGTACGGCAGGCCGACCCGGATGAACACCTCCTCGAAGACGCGGGACTGGGCGTTCGTCCGGTAGAAGATCGCGACGTCGCCGGGCCTGGCCTCGCCCTTGTCGGTGAGCCGGTCGATCTCGTCGGCGATGAACTGGGCCTCGCCGTGCTCGTCGTCCGCGACGTAGCCGACGACCTTCTCGCCGTTGTCCCCGGCCGTCCAGAGCTTCTTCTCGCGGCGGTTGGCGTTGCGCTCGATGACGGCGTTGGCGGCGCTCAGGATGGTCTGCGTGGAGCGGTAGTTCTGCTCCAGCAGGATCGTGGTCGCGTTCGGGTAGTCCTCCTCGAACTGGAGGATGTTGCGGATGGTCGCGCCGCGGAAGGCGTAGATCGACTGGTCCGCGTCGCCGACGACGCACAGCTCGGCCGGCGGCACCTCGGCGAGGTGCGCGACGGCCGGGTTCACGAAGTCCCCGTCCGCGGTGCGCTTGGGCGCGGCCGCGACGGACCCCCCGCTCAGCTCGCGGACGAGCATGTACTGGGCGTGGTTGGTGTCCTGGTACTCGTCGACCAGGATGTGGCGGAACCGGCGCCGGTAGTGCTCGGCGACGTCGGGGAACGCCTGGAGCAGGTTCACCGTCGTCATGATGATGTCGTCGAAGTCCAGCGCGTTGGCCTCGCGCAGGCGCCGCTGGTACAGCCGGTACGCCTCGGCGAGCTTCTTCTCCATCGGGTTGGCGGCCTGGTCGGCGTAGGCCTCCTCGTCGATCAGCTCGTTCTTGAGGTTGCTGACCTTCGCCGTGAAGGACTTCGGCGGGAACTGCTTCGGGTCCAGGTCGAGGTCGCGGCAGACCAGCGACATCAGCCGCTGGGAGTCCGAGGAGTCGTAGATCGAGAAGCTGGACGTGAAGCCCAGCTGCTTGGACTCCCGGCGCAGGATCCGCACGCAGGCGCTGTGGAAGGTGGACACCCACATCGCCCGGGCGCGCGGGCCGACCAGCGCCTCGACGCGCTCGCGCATCTCGCCTGCGGCCTTGTTGGTGAAGGTGATCGCCAGGATCTCCCCCGGCTGCACCCCGCGGGCGCCCAGCAGGTGGGCGATCCGGTGGGTCAGCACCCGGGTCTTGCCGGAGCCGGCGCCCGCCACGATCAGCAGCGGCGACCCCGCGTGCAGCACCGCCTCGCGCTGCGGGTCGTTCATCCCCTCCAGCAGCTGCGCCGGGTCGATCACCGGACGCGCGGCGCCGTTGCGGTAGAAGGAGTCCCGCTCCGCCTGGGCGGCGTGGTCGGTCTGGAACAGCCCGTCCGGGATCGCCTCCTCGTACGCGTCGTACGGCACGTCGTCCTCGTACGGCGGGGGCTCCTCGTCAACGGCGTCGACGGGCGCGGCGGGCTGCTTCGACCCGGCGGCGGGTGCCTCGAAACCGGGGAGCGGAAGGTCGTCAAAGAGGCTACTCATGGCACTCCGAGTCTATGGCCACCCACCGACAAGCCCGCCCGGCCGACCCAGACCGACCGAACGGGCTCGCCGCGACGATCGCGGCGGGGGCTCAGACCAGGCGGCGGGCGGTGGCCCAGCGGGTGAGCTCGTGCCGGTTGCTCAGCTGGAGCTTGCGCAGGACGGCGGAGACGTGGCTCTCGACGGTCTTCACCGAGATGAAGAGCTGCTTGGCGATCTCCTTGTAGGCGTAGCCGCGGGCGATCAGGCGCAGGACCTCGCGCTCGCGCTGGGTGAGGCGGTCCAGGTCCTCGTCGACCGGCGGGGTGTCGGTGGCGGCGAAGGCGTCCAGGACGAAGCCGGCCAGGCGGGGCGAGAACACCGCGTCGCCGTCGGCGATCCGGAAGACCGCGTTGACCAGGTCGGTGCCGGTGATGGTCTTGGTGACGTAGCCGCGCGCGCCGCCGCGGATGACGCCGATGACGTCCTCGGCGGCGTCCGACACCGACAGCGCCAGGAACTTCACCCCTCCCTGCTCGCCCATCAGGCCGACCGAGCGGCGCAGCACCTCGACGCCGCCGCCGCCGGGCAGGTGGACGTCGAGCAGGACCACGTCGGGCCTGGTCTCGGCGACCACGCGGACCGCCGAGTCCACGTCGTCGGCCTCGCCGACCACGTCGATGCCGGTCACGTCGGTGCGGCCGATCTCGGCCCGGACCCCGGTCCGGAACATCCGGTGGTCGTCCACGAGGACGACCCGCGCCGTGCTCCCCCGGCCTCCGGTCGGCGGGACCCCCATCGGAGCTGCTTCAGTCATTCGTTCTCTCCATCTCCAGCTCGACCTCGGTGCCGCCGCCCGCAGCCGGCCGCACCCGAGCGGTGCCGCCGTTGCGCTTCATCCGGCCGATGATCGACTCCCGTACGCCCATCCGGTCCTCGGGCACCGTGTCGGGGTCGAAGCCGGGGCCGTGGTCGCGAACGAACACCGACACCGTCCTCCCCTCGACCTCGGCGTAGACCTGGACCGGTCCCCCGCCACCGTACTTGGCCGCGTTGACGGTCGCCTCCCTCGCGGCCTGCATCTGTGCCGCGATCCTCTCGTCCATCGGGCAGTCGCCGACGATCACCAGCTCCACCGGGACGCCGTGCCGGTCCTCGACCTCGGCGACGACCCCGCGCAGGGTCTCCGCCATGGTGTCCGGCGCGGCCTCGGCGGCGGCCTCCGGGCGGTACAGCCACAGCCGCAGTTCGCGCTCCTGGGAGCGGGCCAGGCGCAGCACTTCCTTGGGGTCCTCGGCCCTGCGCTGGATCAGGGTCAGGGTGTGCAGCACCGAGTCGTGGATGTGCGCGGCGATCTCGGCCCGCTCCTGGGCCCGGATGCGGGCGGTGCGTTCGGCGCCGAGGTCCTGCCACAGCCGCAGGCCGTACGGGCCGAGCAGCACCAGCACCCCGGCGAGCACCGCGAGCGAGGCCTCGACCACCGAGCTGAACGTGGAGTCGCTGCCCTGCATGGCGAGCAGCGCGATGGTGCCGGCCACCGCGAGCAGCACGCCGGCGCCGACCCGGGTGTAGGCGCCGCGCCGCTTCTCGCCCTCCTCGATGCCGAACCAGCGCTGCCAGCGGGAGTCGTCGGCCTGCCGCCAGACCAGCGCGACGCCGACGCCGATCGCCAGCAGCGGCCAGGTGTACGGCTTGGCGGTCTGCCAGCCGAGCACGTTGAGCAGGGCGATCAGGCCGATCACGACCATGACCAGGGCGGCGAGCTGGCCGAGGCCGCCCTGCCCGTTCTTGGCGGCGGGCGCTGCGGCCTCGCCGTCTGCGGGGGCGTTCACCGGCTCGCCCTGGAGGGTGTGCTGGAGCAGTTGGCGCAGCCGGCCGAGCCACCCGGCGGCGGTCGGGCTCTTGCTCAGCAGGCCGCCCTGCAGTCCGGGCGCGGACGGGACGAACACGCCGTTGAGGTACATCCACTGGGCGCCGCCGCGCGCCGAGGGCTCGCCGATGCCGATCGGCACCACGAACCAGAACGCGGCGTACAGCAGCGCGCCGATCCCCTGCGCGAAGAAGAGCACGACGAAGGCGAGCCGCACCCAGCGCACCGGCAGCCCGAGGTGCAGCGCCAGTCCGTGGGCGACGCCGCCGAGCATGCGGCCCTGCGGGCTGCGGTAGAGCCGGCGGTAGGGCGGTTTCCCGCCGTCGGGCGCGTGCGGGTCGGCGCCGGCCGACGCCGCGGCGTCGGGGGCGGTGCTTCGGGGATCGGTACCGGGGGCTGCCACGCCACCGATGGTTCCACGCGCCCGCCCGCGCACGCATCAGGGTGTGTCCCTAGCCCGTATCAGGGACAAGTCAGGGTACGGGCAGGGGTGCTCCCGGTTGGGCGGGACCGGCACCTGCCGGAAGGATGGTGTCCATGACCGAGGACCACCGCATCGAGGAGGCCGGGCCCGCCGCCCCGGCGGAACCGGAACGCCCGCCACTGACCCGGGCCGAGCACCACCGCGTGGTGGCCGGCGTCTGCGGCGGACTCGGCCGGCACCTGGACATCGACCCGGTGGTCTTCCGGGTGGTCACCGTGGTGCTCTGCCTCTCCGGCGGCCTCGGGCTGTTCCTGTACGGCCTGGCCTGGCTGATCGTCCCGACCGACGACGCCGCCAAGGGCCGCGGCGGGCGCACCGAGCTCCAGCGGGTGCTCACCGGCCGGGTGGACGGCCAGTCCATCGGCGCGGTGCTGCTGACCGTGATCGGCACCGGGGTGTTCTTCTCCTCGATGGGCGACGGCGACCAGCTGTTCCCGCTGCTGCTGCTCGCCGGCCTGGTCTTCCTGGCGGTGCGCTACGACCCGGAGCGCCGCCGCGGCCGGGGGCAGGGGCGAAAGTCCGGCGGACCGTACGACCGGCACTTCGCCGGGTCCCCGAACGATGCCGAGGGCTACGTCTGGCCGGAGCAGGGCGACGCGGCCCGCGCCCGGCACGCCGCCGCCCAGGCGGCCGGCACGGTCCCCGCCGACAGTCCGGCCCCCGGGCCGAGCGGCTACCTGTGGGACCCGCGCCACCCCGAGCGCAACCCGTACGGCGCCACCCCGACGACCGGCACGCCCACCCCGCCGTTCGGCACCCCGACTCCGCCGTTCGGCACCCCGGTGCCGCCGGTCGGCGGCCCGGCCCAGCCCTGGTGGCAGCGGACCGACCTGCCCGAGGGCGACCCGCTGCGCAAGGAGCGCCCGAAGTGCCGCCCCGAGCCCGCCGTCACGCGGCACCCCCGGGAGCGCTCGGCGCTCGGCTTCTTCGGCTTCCTGCTGGCGATCGGCGCGGCCGCCGCGGTCTGGGCGGCCTCGGCCGGCCACCACGACCCCACCGTGCTGGGCGCGACGGTGCTGGCCACCGCGCTGCTGGTGATCGGTCTGACGCTGCTGGTCGGCGCGAAGTTCGGCCGGGCCCGCAGGCTGGCGGCGACCGGTCTGCTGCTCACCCTGGCGCTGGCCTTCGTCGGCCACTCGCCGGACTCGATGCAGAACGCCGTCGGGAAGCGCGACTGGACGGTCACCGCCCCGTCCGAGCTCCAGGACCGCTACAACCTCGGCGCCGGGGAGATCCGGCTGAACCTGGCCGGGCTCGACCCGGCCGGCGGCACCCTCTCCACCAAGGCCGACCTCGGCGTCGGCGACCTGACCGTCACCGTGCCGAAGGACGTGACCGTGAACCTGGTCGCCCGGGTCGGCCTCGGCAACATCGACGTCCCCGGCGACCGCAGCGACAGCACCGGCCGGCACACCTATCTGATCGGCCCGGCCGCCGGCCAGGCCTCCAAGGGCACCCTCAACCTCGAACTCGGCATCGGGCTCGGCAACATCAAGGTGGTCCAGCAGTGAGGAAGCACCGGCTCGACCTGTTCTCGCTGATCGCGGGCGCGCTGTTCACCGTGATCGCCGTGCTGTACCTGGTGGCGGCGCTCAACGACCAGTCGGTGAACGGGCGGATCGTCATCCCGGTCACGTTCATCGTGCTGGGCGTCGGCGGCCTGGCCGGCGCGGTCGCGGCGGTGGCCCGGCGCGGCCGCGCCGACCGCGAGGACTGACCCGGCCGGGCCCGAGCCCCGGACAGCGGGAGCCCCGGAGCCCCTGCCGTCCGGGGCTCAGGCCTGCTGCGGGCCCAGGGTCAGCTTGTCGCCGTCCTTGGTGACGGTGTACTTGGGCAGCGGCTTGACCGCCGGCCCGTTGACCACCGCGCCGCTGGCGGCGTCGAAGCGGGAGCCGTGGCAGGGGCAGTACAGCCGGCCGTTCTTCGGGGCGTCCACCGCGCAGCCGGAGTGGGTGCACACCGAGGACAGGCCGCAGTACTGGCCGGCCGCGGGCTGCACGATGTAGACCGCGTCCCCGGTGGCCGGGTCCTTGACCTGGGCCGAGCCGCCGACCGGGACGCTCGCGGCGGACACCGTGGGCGCCGCCGCCGGGACGTCGGAGACCGGCGCCGCGGACTGCTTGGGCGCGGACCGCCCGTCCCGGCCGAAGGTGCGGGTCAGCGAGCCGGCGAGCAGCCCGGCGCCGCCGATCGCGACGGCCGCGATCCCGCCGTCCACCAGCGCCCGGCGCCTGACGTGGTCCTCGGCGAGCCCGCGCGCGCGGTCCCGCCCGGCCCGGCGGGCGAGGTAGCCGTCCACCGACAGGTACGGGGTGCCGGCCAGCACCAGCGGGATCCAGGCCATCAGGTACGCGAGGTCGTTGCCGAGGTAGTACGGCGAGACGCTCCAGCTCACGGTCAGCCAGAGGCTGAGGTTGAGCAGCGCGCCGCCGAGCGCGGCGAACCGGCCCCAGAGGCCGAGCAGGGTGCCGAGTCCGACCGCCAGCTCGCCGAAGGCGATGGCGAGCGCGAACAGGGTCGGGTGGCCGAGGGCGGGCCCGAGCAGGAAGGAGATCGGGCTGCCGCCGGCCTTGGCCGCCTGGGTCTGCGAGACGAAGGAGGCCGCGTCGCCCGCCCCGGCGAGGTAGTGCGCGTCCGACAGCTTGTCGAGGGCGGCGTAGACGAAGGTGGCGCCGAGGAAGAGCCGCAGCGGGAGCAGCGCGTACGTGGACGCGAGTGCCCGTCGTTGCGCCGCGCGCTCGGCCCGGCCGGCCGCTCCCCCGCCGGCCGCCACGGAGTTGCTGGCCTCCGACATCCCTCACACCTTCCTTCTCGGCCTGCCACGCCCTGACAGGTCCGGTCCGCATTCTGCCCGCTCCTGCCCGCTTTCGGTGGGAGGTCCCGACCAGCGGGCGGGCCCGCACCGCGAACGGCCGCGCCGCCGCTCCCTTCAGTACGGGAACGACGGCGCGGCCGTTCAGGATCCGGCCTCAGCGGCCGGCGGGAGTGCCTACTCCCACTCGATGGTGCCCGGCGGCTTGCTGGTGATGTCGACGACGACGCGGTTCACGTCGCGGACCTCGTTGGTGATCCGGGTGGAGATCCGGGCCAGCACGTCGTACGGCAGGCGCGACCAGTCGGCGGTCATGGCGTCCTCGGACGAGACCGGGCGCAGCACGATCGGGTGGCCGTAGGTGCGGCCGTCGCCCTGCACGCCCACGCTGCGCACGTCGGCGAGCAGCACGACCGGGCACTGCCAGATCTCGCGGTCCAGACCGGCCGCGGTCAGCTCCTCGCGGGCGATCGCGTCGGCGTCGCGGAGCAGGTCCAGGCGCTCCTGGGTGACCTCGCCGACGATCCGGATGCCCAGGCCCGGGCCCGGGAACGGCTGGCGCTGGACGATCTCCTCCGGCAGGCCCAGCTCCTGGCCGACCATCCGGACCTCGTCCTTGAACAGCTTGCGCAGCGGTTCGACCAGCTGGAACTGGAGGTCCTCGGGCAGGCCGCCAACGTTGTGGTGGGACTTGATGTTGGCGGTACCGGTACCGCCGCCCGACTCCACCACGTCCGGGTACAGGGTGCCCTGGACCAGGAAGTCGACCGACTCGCCGTGCGCGCCGGCCTCGGCGACGATCTCGGCCTGGGCCTGCTCGAAGACCCGGATGAACTCGCGGCCGATGATCTTCCGCTTCTCCTCGGGGTCGGTGACCCCCTTGAGCGCGTTCAGGAAGCGCTCGGAGGCGTCGACGACCTTCAGCTGCACGCCGGTGGCGGCGACGAAGTCCTTCTCGACCTGCTCGGTCTCACCCTTGCGCATCAGGCCGTGGTCGACGTAGACGCAGGTCAGACGGTCGCCGATGGCCTTGTTGACCAGGGCGGCCGCGACCGCGGAGTCCACGCCGCCGGACAGGCCGCAGATCGCGCGCTTCTCGCCGACCTGCTCGCGGATCAGGGCGATCTGCTCCTCGACCACACTGCCGGTGGTCCAGGTCGGGGCGATGCCGGCGCCGCGGTAGAGGAAGTGCTCCAGGATCTGCTGGCCGTGGTCGGAGTGCAGCACCTCGGGGTGGTACTGGACGCCGTACAGCCGGGCCTCGTCGTTCTCGAAGGCGGCGACCGGGACCACGTCGGTGGAGGCGGTGACGGTGAAGCCCTCCGGCGCGGCGGAGCAGGCGTCGCCGTGCGACATCCACACCGAGTGCTGCGCGGGGACACCCTCGAACAGGGTGGAGCCGGGGCGGGAGACGGCCAGCGGGGTGCGGCCGTACTCGCGGGCACCGGTGTTGTCGACGGTGCCGCCGAGCGTCACGGCCATCAGCTGGAAGCCGTAGCACATGCCGAAGACCGGGACACCGGCCTCGAAGATCGCACGGTCGAGCTGCGGCGCGCCCTCTTCGTAGACCGAGGACGGGCCACCGGAGAGGATGATCGCCTTGGGGTTCTTGGCGAGCATCTCGGCGACCGGCATGCTGCTCGGCACGATCTCGCTGTAGACCCGCGCCTCACGCACCCGACGGGCGATGAGCTGGGCGTACTGGGCGCCGAAGTCGACCACCAGGACGGTGTCGTTGTCCGGCGCGGACTGGACGGGAATTGCTGAGGACACAGACGGCCTTCCGGCAGCGGTATCGAGGTGTCGCGCGGAACCGCCTCCCCGGCAGGGGCTGCGGCGGCGGACGGTGTGGGGTGTCTGGACACCGATTCTACCGGGCTGTCCGGTTTCACTCGTCTGCCCGTCCGAAGGACCGTGACCGGACGGGGCCGCGGTTCGTTGCTTCCTACGACCGCCCGGCCGCACCGCGTCCGCCAGACGCGCCGACCGACCCCCGCGGGGGCACCGCCGTGCGGCAGCAGGACCACGCGTGGAGCTTCACCCCAGTCCACCGGCGCACGTGGCGCCGCCGCCCGGCCCGCCGGGAGCGCGGCTCCGTGGGACCGTGCGCGGGTGCCGCGGCCGGCCAGCAGGGGACAGCGACCCCGGCCGCGACTGGGCCGCGAGGTGGGACGGCCGGAGTCCGGGGACGCCCGGGACCGGCCGTCGCACCCCCGGCCCGATCCGGAGTACGCCCGGCGCACTTCCCGCCCGTCCCGCGCCGCTACGCGCGTCCCCGTGCGCCACAGCCGCACAGGCCGCTACACACCGTGATCATCGATCGCCGGTCCTGCGGTAAATGGACCGAGTCGAACTGTGCCGAACCGGTTGCAGAGCAAGCCCCTCGTCCAGCACGATGCTCGTTGTAAGCGGTTCTCCCGGCGACCTGACGGCTCGCCGAGGGGGCCCGCCGACGACCGCGCGCAGTCGCCGCACAGGGAGGCGACAGCGATTTTCACTTCACGCTCCGTGAGCAAGGGACCGGCGCAGACCTGCGCACCGCCCGCCGCTCCGCGAGCGTACGCGCCCCGTACCCCCGGCCACCCCCGCCGGAGCCGCGGGGGCGCGACCGAAGCCGACCGACACGACGGCGCTCCTCCCCCGGCGCCGTCACCCCAGCACCGGCGCGGCCCTGACGCCGAGTGCTGAACGACAAAGGGCCCCGTTCCCCCGCGGGGCCCTTTGCCCGTTCCCGGAGCCTCTCCTCCCGGCCGCACCGTGGCCGGGAGGGCTCGGGGGCGGGAGCGGGAGGGCAGGCTCAGGGGTGCTCGCGCCAGACGCTCGGGTCGACCGGCTCCTCGTCCCGGGGCCGCGGGACCTCGGCGGGAGGCGCCTCGACCGCGGGCGCCGGACTCCCGGCGGGCGCGGCCGGCACCCCGTCCGAGCCGAGCACCTCGCCCACCCCGGCCCCGGCGGCGGGCGGCGCGTCCTGCGGCGCGGGACCGTACCCCGGAACGCCCGGCACCGGGGTGCCGTGCGGCGGCGTCGGCCCGTACGGCACCTGCGGCGGGACCGGCGCGTACGGCGCACCGCCGTGCGGCGCCTCGGCGTACCCGGCCACGGCGTACCCGGCCCCGGTGCCCCCGCCGCGGACGGAGGCCAGCAGCGGCGGCAGCAGCAGCGCGCCGACCGCCGCCCAGGCCGCGTTGGCCGCCAGGACGCTCAGGAAGACCAGCCCGATCGAGTTCTCCCGGGACACCGCCAGGTCGGAGGTGCCGCTCCAGCCCGCCGTGGACGAGGTCCGGGTCATCATCGCCCCGGCCAGCGCCATCAGCGCGGACAGCGCCACCGCGTACACCGCCGCCAGCCGCAGCCGGTCGGCCGCGTCCAGCTGCCGCCGGTACGCCGTCCAGCCGAGCGTGCCCGCCGCGAAGAGCGCCAGCAGCCCGGCCCAGCGCCAGTCGGCGCTCACCCCGTCGTGCAGGTCGAAGAAGGAGAGGTCGAAGTCCGGGCTGGGGTCGCTCCAGACCCCCGCCGCACCGGACGCGTCGCTGTGGACCCGGAAGGTCGCCCCCGAGCCGAAGCCGAGCAGGGTGAGACCGAGGTTGGGCAGGACGGCCAGCGACAGCCCGATCTGCCCGCCGTCCGTACTGTCCGCCGCGACCAGCACGAAGGCCGCCGCCGCGGACAGCGCCACCGACACCGCCATCACCCGGCCCGCGGTCAGGGCGGCCACCGCCCAGCCGCGCACCGACCGGTTGCGCCAGGCGGCCCAGCGCAACGCGTCGGTGCCGTAGACGGCGAAGGCGAGCAGTCCGGCGAGCAGCACGGTCCAGCCGGCCGCCTCCGGCCAGCCGGCGCCCGCGGTGACCACCGACCGGCCCAGGTCCCGCCCGGTGCCGCCGGTGTAGTCGGGCAGGTCGTAGGCGTCCTGCGGCTGCCAGGTCGTCCCGCCGACCGCCCAGAGCACCGTGGTCACCCCCGCGAGGACCACGGCGGTGCGCAGCGCCTCGCCGGCCGCCTGGCCGCGGGTCAGCTGGCCCTGCGCCGCCTTGCGCCGGTGCAGCCCGGCCCGCAGGCCGAACCAGAGCGCCAGGCACCACAGGAGGGTGACGGTCATCGGCGCCATCCGCAGGACGAGGTCCATCCGCTCGGCGTGGCCCCGGATCAGCGGGGTCTGGGAGCCGAGCTCGAACGGCGCGCCGAGCGCGTTCAGCGCCAACGACAGGGTCGCGCCGAAGCGGTCGCCGAAGCCGGGCGACCGGAACCGGTAGTCGTACTGGTAGTCGCTCGGGACGGCCGCGACCAGCGCCGCCAGCAGCAGCACCGCGGTCGGCGCGACGGCGGCCTTGAACGCCGGGCGCCAGTCGGGCCCGGTCAGCAGGCGGTGGACGGGCGGCGACTGGACGTACGGCGTCCCGGCGCCCCAACTGCCCGCCGCGGGCGGGGCGGGCGGCGGCGGCGCGTACCCCGGCGGGTGCCCGGGCGCGACTGGCGGTGCGGCCGGCGGCGCGACGGGCGGTGCGGCCGGTGCGGCGGGCGGCGCGGCGGGTGGCACGACGGGCGGGGGCGGCGGGGCGAACGGCCGCCCGCACGACTCGCAGACCGGCGCCCCGGCCGCCGAAGTCGCGCCGCACGATGCGCAGTTGGCCATGGACCGGTTTCCCCCCGCTCGACAAGCCCCTGGGCGCCCCCAGGGAGCCCGTTTATCCCATCGGACCCGAACGGATGTCAACCGGGGACTACGGCAAGCGGGTTGGCCCTCCGAGCCGGGCCCGGACGCACCCCGGACGCACCCCCGAAACGGGCTCCCGACCGGGCCCGCCCCCGGGTCAGTCGCGCTTCTTCGGGACCTCCGGGACGGGCAGCAGCGGCAGCCGCAGCGCGCCGAAGGCGTCCGCCGGAACGGCCGGCCGCACCGGCGCCACCGGGGTGACCCGCCGGTACGCCTCGGTCTGGTCCGGGCGCGGGTCCGCCTCGCCCTTGTTCGGCCACATCGACAGGGCCCGCTCGGCCTGCGCGGTGATGGTGAGCGAGGGGTTGACGCCGAGGTTGGCGGAGACCGCCGCGCCGTCCACCACGCTGATCCCGGGGTGCCCGTACAGCCGGTGGTACGGGTCGACCACGCCGGTCTCGGCGGTGTCGCCGATCGGGCAGCCGCCGAGGAAGTGCGCGGTCATCGGGATGTCGAAGATCTCGCCGACGGTGCTGCCCGCGAAGCCGTTGATCTCGTCGGCCAGTGCCTGGGCGCCCTTTTCGGCGGCCGGGATCCAGGAGGGGTTGGGGGCGCCGTGGCCCTGGCTGGAGGTGAGCCGGTCCTTGCCGAGCGGGCCCTTCTTCAGCGAGACGGTGATCGAGTTGTCCAGCGACTGCATCACCAGGCCGATGATCGTCTTCTCGGACCAGCCGCGCTGGTTCATCGAGCGGGCGAAGGTCACCGGGTGGCGCACCGAGTTGCCCAGGTAGCGCAGCCAGCGCGGGGTCCGGCCGCCACCCCTGACCTGGGCGATCGACAGCGCGCCCATCGCGTTGGAGCCCTTGCCGTAGCGGACCGGCTCGATGTGGGTGTTGGCGTCCGGGTGGATCGAGGAGGTGATCGCGACGCCCTTGGTGAAGTCCGCCCGCGCGCCGTAGCGCCGGTCGGTGGTCTGCGCGCCGACCAGGGCCTCGGAGTTGGTGCGGGTCAGCTCGCCGAGCCGGGCGGAGATCCGGGGCAGGTGCCCGGCCGCGCGCATCCGGTGCAGCAGCGACTGGGTGCCGTAGGTGCCGGCCGCGACGACGACCCGGGCGGCGGTGACGGTCCGCGCGCCCGCCTTCACCCGGTCGGTCTTCGAGCGCGCGTCGGTGCGCCGCACGTCCACCGCGTAGCCCTGCCGCCCGTCGGCACCGGTGTACTCGCGGATCCGGGCCACCGTGGTGAGCGGGTGGATCTCCGCGCCGCCCCGCTCCGCCAGGTGGAGGTAGTTCTCGGTCAGCATGTTCTTGGCGCCGTGCCGGCAGCCGGTCATGCACTCGCCGCACTCCACGCAGGCCTTGCGGGCCGGGCCGGCGCCGCCGAAGTACGGGTCGGCGACCTCGTCACCGGGTGCCGCCTTCGCGCTCCCTCCCCCGGGCTGCGTCCCGGAGGCGCCCACGGCGTCCTGGCCGTCGCCGAAGAAGACCCCGACCGGCGCCATGTGGAAGGTGTCCGCGACACCCATCCGCTCGGCGGCCGCCTTGAGGTGCACGTCGGAGGGGGTCACGGTCGGGTTGAGCCGGACCCCGAGCATCCGCTGCGCCTGGTCGTAGAACGGCGCCAGCTCCTCCTGCCAGTCGGTGATGTGCTGCCACTGGCGGTCCTCGAAGAACGCCTTCGGCGGCACGTACAGGGTGTTGGCGTAGTTCAGCGAGCCGCCGCCGACCCCGGCACCGGCCAGGATCAGCACATTGGCCAGCAGGTGGATCCGCTGGATGCCGTACAGCCCGAGCTGCGGCGCCCACAGGTAGTTCGGCAGGTCCCAGGAGTTCCGGGGCAGCTCGTCCCGGTCGAAGCGCCGCCCGGCCTCCAGGACGGCGACCCGGTAGCCCTTCTCGGTCAGCCGCAGCGCCGCGACCGAACCGCCGAAGCCGGACCCGACCACGACCACGTCGTAGTCGAACTCCGCCGCGCCGCCGGACTCCGCACCACCGGACCCCGCCGCACCGGACTCCACCATTGCCACCGCTCCTTCGCCGGGATGAACATGCCTGTGCGCACCGCGAACCGGGCCCCGGACGACGCCGGGGCCCGCGTGCCGTCGCGGCCTACCTGAAGCGCAGCGCCTTGAGCGCGCGCAGACCGCCGGTCATCACGGCGGCGAACTGCTTGTCGTCCAGGCCGAACGAGGGCGCGATCGGCATCAGCCGCTGGGTCGCGATGGTCTGCGCCTCGGTGAAGCGCAGGATGCCCTCGGCGCCGTGCCGGCGGCCCAGACCGGACTCGCCCATGCCGCCCATCGGCGAGGCGACCGAGCCGTACGCGGCCGCGTACGCCTCGTTGACGTTGACCGTCCCGGTGCGCAGCCGGGCCGCGACCGACCGGCCGCGCCGCAGGTCCCTGGTCCAGACGCTGGAGTTCAGGCCGTACGGGGTGGAGTTGGCGGCGGCCACCGCCTCCTCCTCGGTGTCGAAGCGGTAGACCGAGACGACCGGGCCGAAGGTCTCCTCGGCGCAGACCGCCATGTCCGGGGTGACGCCGTCGAGGACGGTCGGCTCGAAGAAGAACGGGCCGAGGTCCGGCCGGGCACGGCCGCCGGCCACCACGGTGGCCCCCGCCTTGACGGCCTCCTCCACGTGCCGGGTGGTGGTCTCCAACTGCCGGACGGAGACCAGCGAGCCCATGTCCGCGCCGTAGGCGAGGCCGCCGCCGAGGCGCAGCGCCCGGGTGCGGGCGGCGAAGCGCTCCAGGAACGCGTCGGCCACCGAGTGGTGCACCAGCAGCCGCTCGATCGAGATGCACAGCTGCCCGGCGGAGGAGAAGCAGGCCCGGACGGCGCCCGCGGCGGCGGCGTCGAGGTCGGCGTCGGCGAGCACCAGCATGGCGTTCTTGCCGCCGAGTTCGAGCGAGGCGCCGACCAGTCGGGCGGCGGCGCGCTGGGCGACCTCGCGGCCGGTGCGGGTGGAGCCGGTGAACGAGACGTAGTCGGCGTGCTCCACCACGGCGGGGCCGATCACCGGGCCGTCGCCGATCACGACCTGCCACAGGTCGGCCGGCAGCCCGGCCTCGACCAGCAGTTCACGGGCCCACAGCGCGGTCAGCGCGGTCTGGGTGTCGGGCTTGTTGACCACCGCGTTGCCGGCCACGAAGGCGGGCAGGGCGTCGCCGATCGACAGTTCCAGCGGGTAGTTCCAGGGCGAGATGTGGCCGATGACGCCCTTGGGGCGGCGGGCCTCGACCGCGTGGGTGAGCACCGGCAGCGCTCCGCCGCGCCGCTTGTCCTTGAGGTACGCGTGCGCGGTCCGCCCGTAGTGCCGGGCGGCCATGGCGACGGCCAGCACCTCCTCGAAGGCGTGCAGCCGGGCCTTGCCGGTCTCCGCCTGGATCAGGTCCAGCACCTCGTCCTGCCGCTTGAGCAGCAGGTCGTGGAAGCGCAGCAGGACGCCCGCGCGGCGGCGCACCGGCAGCGCGGCCCAGGCCGACTGGGCACGGCGGGCCAGCTGGAAGGCGACCTCGACGTCGGCCGGGGTGGACTGCGGCAGGCTGGCCAGCCGCTCGCCGGTCAGCGGGGCGACGGTCTCCACCAGGTCGGGCTCGCCGGTGGCGGTGACGCCGGCGGCCAGCCGGGTGACCAGGGCCGCCGGGACGGCCGCCGCGACGGTCCGGCCGCCGCCGGGGGCTGCCGGGTTGCCGGCGCCGGGGTGTTCGGTGGCCACTGCATCTGCTGTGAGGTCCGACATACGGCGCAGCCTAGGCCTTCGGCGGCCGGTCCGGTACCCGTCGGTAACAAGAATCTGCCGCAGTCGGGCGAAAGCGGGCGTCCCGACCCGGCCCGGCCCGCCCGCCTGCGTGCCTGCCCGCCTGCCTGCCCGCCTGCCGTCAGCGGGTCGGCGTGAAGTAGTGGAGCACGGCGTTGAAGCGCTGCTCGGCCTCGTTCCACTCGTTGCCCTTCTCCGGGCTGGACGAGTAGATCGCGTAGCTGGTGCCGTCGTCGTCGATGAACTCGGCCTCGATCGCCCGGCGCCGGCCGCCGCCCTGGGCGGCGTAGCTGAATTCCCAGACGGCCGCCTCGTGGCCGTTGACCGCGACGCTCGTCATCTTGTGCTGCTTGTACTCCTTCAGCGACTTGGAGACGGAGCCCTCCATCTGCCGCATGTGCTCCAGCGGCTTGACCGACTGGCCGACGGTGACCGCGAACTGGAGGTAGTGCACCTTGCCGTCGGGGCTGTAGTAGATCTGGTTGTCCGACGTGCTGCTGCGCTGCCAGGCCGGGGTGCCGGAGGGCAGCGGGAAGCGGAAGCCGGCCGGGTCGTCGACCCAGTGGTAGCCGCCGGGCGCCGCCGCCGCCGAGGGGCTGGCGTCGCCGGTGTGCTCCGGTCCGGTCGGCTCGGCCGGGGCCGTCGTGGCCGGCAGGTCGGAGCCGCCGCCCGTCACCCGCTGGGTGACGAGGAAGGTCGCCCCGGCCGCCAGCAGGCCGACCACCACCGCGATGACGGCGATCTTCACCGTGCTGCGGCGCTTGGCCGGTCCGCGCGCGGGCGCGACGGAGTGCGCGACCGGCGTGATCGGCCCGGTGTGCGCCTGTCCGGTATGCGCCGCGCCCCCGGAGGTGTCCTGGACGGCGGGGACTGCGGCCCCGCCGGGGCCGGCCGGAACGGCGGCGTTCCCGACCACGGCGTTCCCGACGGCGGCCTTGGGCTCGGTCGGCCCCTCGGAGCCTTCCACCGGGGCCTCCCCGGCCCCCGCGGCTCCCCCGGCTCCCCCGGCCTCGACGGACTCGACGCCCTCCGCCGGCCGCTCGCTGCGGTCCACCACCGGCACCGACTGGGTCGGCGCCCGCATCGGGGCGACCGACTTGAAGCCCATGGTGTGCCCGGCCTGCACCTCGGCCAGCATCCGGGCCGCCTCGTCCGCAGTCGGCCGGTCGGCCGGGTCCTTGGCCATCAGGGCGGCCAGCACCGGCCCCAGCGACCCGGCCCGGCGCGACTCCGGCAGCGGCTCGTCGACCACGGCGGCCAGTGTGGTGATCGGCGAGTCCCGGCGGAACGGCGACTGGCCCTCGACCGCCGCGTACAGCGTCGCCCCGAGGCCCCACAGGTCGGAGGCCGGCCCGGGCCGCTCGCCCTGGGCGCGCTCCGGCGCCAGGTAGTCCGGCGAGCCGACCAGGTCGCCCGGCCGGGTCAGCTCGGTCGAGCCCTCGTACTTCGCGATCCCGAAGTCCAGCAGCACCACCCGCCCGGTGCCGCGCTCCAGCAGCACGTTGGCCGGCTTCACGTCCCGGTGCAGTACGCCCAGCTGGTGGCCTCGGTGCAGCGCGGCGAGCACCTGGCTGCCGACCTCGGCGGCGGCCCGCGGCTGCAGGGTGCCGTCCTGGCTGATCACGTCGGCCAGCGAGCGGCCGTCGACCAGTTCCATCACGATCCACGGCCGGCCGTCCTGCTCCAGCACGTCGTGCACGGTGATCACGCCCGGGTGCTTGATCCGCGCGGCCGCGCTGGCCTCGCGCTTCATCCGGGTGTGCAGGATCTGGAGGTCTTCCTCGGGCAGGTGGTTGACGGTCAGTTCCTTGACCGCGACCTCGCGGTCGAGCATCCGGTCCCAGGCCCGCCAGACGGTGCCCATGCCGCCGCGGCCGAGCCGCTCGCCGAGCTCGTACCGCCCGGCCAGCAACCGCTCCGCCTCGGCCTCATCCGGCCGGTCCTGCACACCCATCTGCGACCGCTCCCCCACACGTTCCGCCTGCCGTCACCGCGACGGAGGGCCTGGTGCAGACCACTGTTCGAACAAATCCCACGCACACATTAGGCGTACCTTGCCGCACCGGGTAATCACGCCCGCCCCACGGACCGCCGGCCCCGGATCCACCCGGGCCGTCAGCCTGCGAACATCACCACGGCGACCACTCCCAGCACCAGCAGGACGAAGACTCCCCCGACCAGCAGCGGGCCCAAGAGGGCCGGGGGTATCCGAGGCGGCTTCGCCCCGCCGGACCCGGCCGCCCGACCGCTCCCCGCACCCCCGGTCCGGCCGCCCCGCCCGCCGCCCCGGCGCGGCCGGACCGGCACCAGCGGCGCCTCCGGCTTCAGCGTCACCGCCCGCGCCGCCCGCTCCTCGTCGACCGGCTCCGGCGCGCCCGCCAGCAGCGCCGCCAGCTCCTGCCCCACCGCCTCGGCCGTCGGCCGCAGCACCGGGTCGGGCTGCAGCAGCCGCTCGACCAGCGGTGCCAGCGGACCGCAGACCACCGCGGGCTCGCGCCGCCCGTCCCGCACGGCCGTCACCAGTTCGGGCACGCTGCCGTCCGGGTACGGCGAGCGGCCGGTGACCAGGCGGTGCACCAGCACGCCGAGCGCCCAGCAGTCGCCCGCCGGGCCGCCGTCCAGCGGCCAGCGCTCCGCCACCGGGCCGACCAGGGTGGCCCGTACGTCGTACCGGCGCCGCCCGCCCGGCCCGCCGAGCTCCTCGGCCAGCGCCTCCTCCGCGACCCCGGCGAGCAGCCCGCCGAGCATCGTCGCGCCGTCCTCGCAGACCAGCACCGACGCGGCGGTCAGGTTGCCGTGGCTGAGCCCGGCCCCGTGCAGCGCCCGCAGCCCGCCGGCCAGGTCCGCCGCCAACTCGGCAGCCCGGTAGGGCGGCACCGGGCCGGAGAGGAGCAATTCGTCCGCCGTCGTGCCGGCCGGGAGCTCCTCCACCGTCCACAGCAGTTCGCCGTCGACGAAGGCCCCGACCCCGCGCAGCAGCCTCGGGTGCGCGGCCGGCGCGGTCGAGCCGACCGCCGCCACCCGCCGCACCAGCCGGTCGGCCTGAGCGGGCGCCACGTCCTCCGGGTCCTGGCCCGCGGTCAGCAGGGCGGGCAGTTCCAGGGCGCGCAGCAGGACCGATTCTCCGGTCCGCTCGTCCACCGCGTGGGCGCGCAGGTGTCCGAGACGGTCCGTCAGCCGGTACCGCCCCGCCAACAACTGCCCGGAGCCTCCTCGCATGCCAGTTCCTCTCGCTCACCGAGCAGCCTACTGAGCGGCTCCTTTACGCTCGGCCCCATGGACTGGACCGATCTGATCGACACCGCCTTCAGGGTGGCGGGAAACAACAACCAAGCCAACCGGGCGGAGGCCGTCCGCACGGTCGAGGCGGCCGTCATCGACGGCGAGGAACCGGTGGCCTCCACCGCCGGCCGCCATCCCGACCACTTCCGCAAGGGGGTGCTCGTGCTGACCACCCATCGGCTGCTCTTCCTGAAGGACGGGAAGCCACCGGTACCGGTTCCGCTCACCGCCGTCACCGACGCCACCGTGAACCGCACCAAGCTCAACGGCGATGTGCTGACGATCGTCGCACTGACCGGCTCGCACCGCTTCGAGGACGTGGCCAAGGCCGACGTCTTCGCCGAGCAGGTGCGGGAGTCGGCCCGGCTCGCCCGGACCGCCCCGCCGGCCGCGCCCGCACCGGCCGGCCCGGCCCCCGCCGGGCCCGGCACCGGCACCGGGCTCGACGCCGGAGAGCAACTCATCGGCCAGTTGGAGCGGTTGGCCGCCCTGTACGCCTCCGGAGCGCTCACCGAGGACGAGTTCACCCGCGCCAAGCAGCGCCTGATCGGCTGAACCCGCCCCGGCTGCCCGGCTAGGGCGCGGGCTGGAAACTGTTGAAGACGACGTCCCGGACCGGGGCCTGCGCGGCCCACTCCGCGTCCGGGACGATCCAGTAGATCGAGTAGCCGTACTTGGCCGGGGTCCCGGTCACGAAGCCGCGGTTGAGCGAGTGGGTCTTGGGCGTGCCGTTGGTCCACTCCCAGTCCGCCGCGTTGGTCCACTGCCGGTAGGTGATCGCCGACAGGTTCAGCCGCTGGTAGTTGGTCACCTGGCCGCGCACGTTGGGCTCGGACTGCTGCCAGTCGGCGACCGCGCTGTCGCCCGGTGAGGTCGTCCACTCGATCCGCAGCTGGCTGCCGGCGGCGTTCTTGAAGATCCGCCGGTTGGCGTCCGACCCGGCGGGCTGAAGCCAGTCCGGCAGGACGACGCCGAAGCCGCTCGGGTCCTTGTACTCGTGGTACCCGGCCGGCACCGCGGCACCCGGCGCGGGCTGCGCCGGGGGCTGTGCCGGAGGCTGCACGGGCGGGACGACGGGCGTGGAGGCCGGCGCGGAAGCGGGGGCGGAGGCCGGGGCGCCGGCGTCGGTGCCCGCCGTCCCGGCGGCCGTGGGCGCGGGCTCCGCCGGGGGCTCCGTCGCGGGCGGCGCGCTCGGGCTCGGCACGGTGTCCGTGGCCACCGCCACCGGCGGCGAGGTGGCACCCGCGCCGTTCGTGGCACCGCCGTCCGAGCCGCCGTCCCCGCTACCGACGGCCTGGAGCACCGCGACCACGCCCGCGATCAGCAGCAGCACCAGGACCACCGTGGCGATGGCGAGCCGCCGCCGGCCGGTGCGCGGGTCGGCCCCGGCCGCCTGGGTCGCCCCCATCGTCCACTCGCTGGTGACCGGCCGGATCGGCTCCGGCACCGGCTCGGCCGACGGGGCGGCGGGCTCGGCGACAGCCCCCGCGGGCGGCTCCTCGTCCCGGGCCCGGCTGCCCACCCGGACCGTCCCCAGCAGCCCGCCCACCGACCGCTTCCGGCCCTCCTCGGGCTTCTGCGGCTCCGGCTGCGGTTCCTGGGCCGGCTCGGACGCGGCCTTCGCCCCGGCCTTCGCGCCGTCCTTCGCCTTGTCCTTCGGCCCGGCCGCCCCGGCCGCCGCGACCGGCTTCTCCACCGGCATCGCGTGCTCGGTGGTCGACTCGGCCTTCACGGTCGCCTCGGCGACCACCCGCTTGAGCATCGACCGGGTCTGCGAGGCGTCCAGCCGCGCGGCCGGGTCCTTCTCCAGCAGCCCCTCGATCACCGGCAGCAGCGCCCCGGCGTTCACCGGCGCCGTCAGGTCCTCGGTCATCACCGCGGTCAGCGTGGCCAGCGCCGAGCCCCGGTCGTACGGCGGCCGGCCCTCGACCATCGCGTACAGCGTGCCGCCCAGCGACCACAGGTCGGCCGGCGGCCCGGGCTTCTGCCCGCGGGCCCGCTCCGGGGATATGTACGAGGGCGCGCCGACCAGCATGCCGGTGGAGGTGACCGAGGCGTCGCCCTCCACGCTGGCGATGCCGAAGTCGGTCAGCACGACCCGGCCGTCCTCGCCGATCAGCACGTTGGAGGGCTTGACGTCCCGGTGCAGGATGCCCAGCGCGTGGGCGGCGGTCAGCACGCCCAGCACGTCGAGCGCGATCTCCGCGGCCCGGCCGGGCGCGAGCGGCCCGTCCTCGCGGACGACGTCGGCCAGCGAGCGGGACTCGACCAGCTCCATGACGATCCACGGCCGGTCGTCCTCCTCGACCACGTCGAAGACGGTGACCGCCGAGCTGTGCCGGATCCGGGCCGTCGCCTTGGCCTCACGCAGCGTCCGGACGATCAGCCGGTGCTTCTCCTCCTCCTCGACGCTGGCGTTCATCCGCAGTTCCTTGACCGCGACGGTGCGGCCCAGCATCTCGTCCTCGGCGCGCCAGACGGTGCCCATGCCGCCGCGCCCGAGCACGCCGTTCAGGCGGTAGCGGCCGGCCAGGAGGCGGCCGGTGGAACCCTGCGCCTGGGTCATTCGGAACGTTCCCCCATGTGCTGCCGGCAGTTCTGGTGACGGCGTGTCGGCCCGGCCTCAGGCCCGAACGCCGAAGCCTCCATCATCCCCTGTCCAGGGGGCCCGCGACCACCCGGCCCCCGTACCAAGCCGGGACGAACCGGAACGGGCGCGGCGCTCCGTGCCCGATCTGTGATCGAAAACTCGCCAAGATCTGCCCGCGCCACTGCTACCGTTCGGCAGCTCATCGTCTTTTCCGGGGGGACTCGACGCCCATGACCGCACCCGCACCGGGCACTGACGGCCCGTCGGCCCGGCCACGCGCCACCGCCCAGCACTACTCGGTGGCGCCGGTCCCGGTCTCCCCCGAAGGCTACGTCGCCCCCGGCATGCCCGGCGCCCCGGTGACCGGCTTCGAGCCCGCCGCCCCCGCCCGCCGGACGGTCCCCCGCCGCCGCACCGCCCTGGCCGTCGCCCTCTCCGTCCTCGCCATGCTGCTCGGCGGCCTGGCCTACGGCTGCGCCCCGCTGCGGGCCGCCGACAGCCTCGGCTGGCTCGCCATCGCCCCGGCCGGCCTGGTCGCCCTGCCGCTCGGCCTGCTCGGTGGCCGGAACCGGCTGCTCCCGCCGCTCGGCGCCCTGCTCGCGGCCGGTGCGCTCCTCCTCGGCCAGCTGACCGAGCAGCTCCGCCGGGTGCACGCCGACGGCCCCGGCCCGCGCGGCCTGCTGCCGGACGCCCTGACCGCCTGGCGCGCCGACCTCCGGCTCCTCGACGCCGCCTTCTACGCCATCGCCCTCATCGGCGGCTTCCTCCTCACCCGGCGCACCGCCGCCGACCGCGACTGACCCGCGCGGGCACCCCCGCCCGGGAACGCCCGAGACCGCCCGGGCCCGCCCAGGAACGCCCAGGAACGCCTGCGAACGCCCCCGGACAGCCCGAAGGCCCCCGCCGTACCCTCGGCGGGGGCCTTCGTCAGCACAGGGCTCAGCGGTGGTCGAGCGCCGGGTTGACGGTCACCTCGACCCGCTGGAACTCCTTGAGCTCGGTGTAGCCCGTGGTGGCCATCGCGCGGCGCAGCGCACCGAACAGGTTCATGGTGCCGTCCGGGGTGTGCGACGGACCGGTCAGGATCTCCTCGGTGGTGCCGACCGTGCCGAGGTCCACCCGCTTGCCGCGCGGCAGCTCCTCGTGGACGGCCTCCATGCCCCAGTGGAAGCCCTTGCCCGGGGCGTCGGTGGCGCGGGCCAGCGCGGCACCGATCATCACGGCGTCGGCGCCGCAGGCGACGGCCTTCGGGATGTCGCCGCTGTAGCCGACACCGCCGTCCGCGATGACGTGCACGTAGCGGCCGCCGGACTCGTCCATGTAGTCGCGGCGGGCGGCGGCCACGTCGGCGACGGCGGTGGCCATCGGCACCTGGATGCCCAGCACGTTGCGGGTGGTGTGGGCGGCGCCGCCGCCGAAGCCGACCAGCACGCCGGCCGCGCCGGTGCGCATCAGGTGCAGCGCCGCGGTGTACGTGGCGCAGCCGCCGACGATGACCGGGACGTCCAGCTCGTAGATGAACTGCTTGAGGTTGAGCGGCTCGGCGGCGCTGGAGACGTGCTCGGCCGAGACGGTGGTGCCGCGGATGACGAAGACGTCGACGCCGGCGTCCACCACGGCCTTGGAGAACTCGGCGGTGCGCTGCGGGGAGAGCGCGGCGGCGGTGACCACGCCGGAGTCGCGGACCTCCTGGATCCGCTGCTTGATCAGCTCGGCGCGGATCGGCGCGGCGTAGATCTCCTGGAGGCGGCGGGTCGCGGTGGACTCGTCGGTGATCGCGGCGATCTCGTCCAGCAGCGGCTGCGGGTCCTCGTAGCGGGTCCACAGGCCTTCCAGGTTCAGCACGCCCAGGCCGCCGAGGCGGCCGATGGCGATGGCCTGCTGCGGCGAGACCACGCTGTCCATGGGGGCGGCCAGGAACGGCAGCTCGAAGCGGTAGGCGTCGATCTGCCAGGCGATCGAGACCTCCTTCGGGTCCCGGGTACGGCGGCTGGGGACGACGGCGATGTCGTCGAATGCGTACGCCCGGCGGCCGCGCTTGCCTCGCCCGATCTCGATCTCAGTCACTTCGAGCCCTTCTGCTTTGTTGCTCATACCAGGCCGGGTCACCCCGGCCGCACCCCAGTATCCCGTACCGCCCATGGGGCGCGCGCTCGCCTCCGGCTGTCCGCGGCCGGGCGCCGGCGCGACGGCCCGGGCCCCGGACACGCGCGGGGGCCCGCCGCTGCGGCGCAGCGACGGGCCCCTCGGGCGTGCGGACCGGTCAGCGGCTCGCGTAGTTCGGCGCCTCGACGGTCATCTGGATGTCGTGCGGGTGGCTCTCCTTGAGGCCCGCCGAGGTGATCCGGACGAAGCGGCCCTTGCTCTCCATCTCGGCGATGGTGCCGGCGCCGACGTAGCCCATGGTCTGGCGCAGACCGCCGACCAGCTGGTGCAGCACGGCCGACAGCGGGCCGCGGTACTGCACCTGGCCCTCGATGCCCTCGGGGACGAGCTTGTCGTCCGAGGCGACCTCGGCCTGGAAGTAGCGGTCCTTGGAGTAGGAGCGGCCCTGGCCGCGGGACTGCATGGCGCCCAGCGAGCCCATGCCGCGGTAGGACTTGAACTGCTTGCCGTTGATGAACAGCAGCTCGCCCGGGGACTCCTCGCAGCCGGCCAGCAGCGAGCCGAGCATCACGGTGTCGGCGCCGGCGGCCAGCGCCTTGCCGATGTCGCCCGAGTACTGGAGGCCGCCGTCGCCGATGACCGGCACGCCGGCCGCCTGGCAGGCCTGGGCGGCCTCGTAGATGGCGGTGATCTGCGGGACGCCGATGCCGGCGACCACGCGGGTGGTGCAGATCGAGCCGGGGCCGACACCGACCTTGACGCCGTCCACGCCGGCGTCGATCAGCGCCTGGGCGCCGTCCCGGGTGGCCACGTTGCCGCCGACCACGTCGACCCCGACGGCCGCCTTGATCTTGGCGATCCAGGCCAGCGCGTTGTGGCTGTGGCCGTGCGAGGTGTCCACCACGAGGAAGTCCACGCCGGCCTCGACCAGGGCCTGGGCCCGGTCGAACGCCTCGGCGCTGGCGCCGACGGCGGCGCCGACCAGCAGCCGGCCCTCGGAGTCCTTGGCGGCGTTCGGGTACTGCTCGGCCTTGACGAAGTCCTTGACGGTGATCAGGCCCTTGATCCGGCCCTCGTCGTCGACCAGCGGCAGCTTCTCGATCTTGTGGCGGCGCAGCAGCGCCATCGCGTCGACGCCGGAGATGCCGACCTTGCCGGTGATCAGCGGCATCGGGGTCATGATCTCGCGGACCTGGCGGCTGCGGTCCGACTCGAAGGCCATGTCACGGTTGGTGACGATGCCGAGCAGCTTGCCCGCCTCGTCGGCGATCGGCACGCCGGAGATGCGGAACTTGGCGCACAGGGCGTCGGCCTCGGCCAGCGTGGTGTCCGGGCCGACCGTGATCGGGTCGGTGACCATGCCGGACTCGGAGCGCTTCACCAGGTCGACCTGGTTGGCCTGGTCCTCGACGGACAGGTTGCGGTGCAGCACGCCGACGCCGCCCTGGCGCGCCATGGCGATGGCCATCCGCGCCTCGGTGACCTTGTCCATGGCCGCGGAGAGCAGCGGGATGTTGACGCGGACGTTCCGGGAGACCCGCGAGGAGGTGTCGACCTGGTTCGGCAGCACCTCGGAGGCCCCGGGCAGCAGCAGGACGTCATCGAACGTGAGCCCGAGCATGGCGAACTTCTCGGGTACGCCTGCGGCGTTGTAAGACATTTGGGGGGTACCTTCCGTGGCCGGCCTTAATCCGCTCACGCCCTGAGGGTGGGGGCGCATACATCGCTCACTCGCGCAGACCGCCGAAGCCGGGTGCAATGGGAGGATCCTCCAAGGGGACCCCGAGCGCACCCGCGAAACTTTGGCAACCCGCCCAGGCGCCGATACCCCATGGTACTGGCACCGCGAATGTGTCCTCGTGTGCCCTTGACAACAACCCCGCCCGGTGGGTCATTCCGCCCGGCCGGCGAACCGCCGCCGCCGGACAGGAGCCCAGCTCAGGAGGACTCCTCCGCCAGCGCCCGCAGCCGGCTGAGGGCCCGGTGCTGGGCCACCCGGACGGCGCCCGGCGACATCCCGAGCACCTCGCCGGTCTCCTCCGCCGACAGCCCGGCGGCCACCCGCAGCAGCACCAGCTCGCGCTGACGGGCCGGCAGGTTGGACAGCAGCTCCTTGGCCCAGGCCGCGTCGCTGCTCAGCAGTGCCTGCTCCTCCGGGCCGAGCGCCTCGTCCGGCACCTCCGGCAGGTCGTCCTGCGGGACGACGGTGGAGCCGGGTCCGCGCATCGCGGCCCGCTGCAGATCGGCGATCTTGTGCGCGGCGATGCCGTACACGAAGGCCTCGAACGGCCGCCCCTGGTCCTTGTACCGGGGCAGCGCGCAGAGCACCGCGACGCAGACCTCCTGCGCGACGTCGTCCACATGGTGCCGGGCGCCGCCGGGCAGCCGGACCAGCTTGGCCCGGCAGTAGCGCAGCGCCAGCGGGTGGACGTAGGCCAGCAGGGCGTCGATCGCCGGGCCCTCGCCGCGCACGGCGGCCGCGACCAGCTCGCCCACCAGCGGCGAGCCGCCCGTGCCGAGCACCGGCGGGCGGCGCGGTCCCGCCCCGGCCCCGGAGCCGCCCGGATCGGCGTACGACGGATCGTGACCCGGGCCGGAGGGCTCGCCCTCCACCGGGTCCGCCTGGCCGGCCGCACCGGCGACGTCGTCGCGCATCGGTCCATGGTGCCTGGTCGAGCGGGAAAACGCGGCACCGCGTCCGGAGTTGTGCACCGGAACGTTATGCGCTGCGGCACCGTACGGCGTGCCGCGCACCACCGGCCCCTCCTGCACCGTGCCGCCTCCCGCCCCGCCGTCGGTGGTCCCGTCCGTCGCGCCGTCCGTCGAGTGTCCCGCGGCTGCGTGGTCCGCCGCAGTGCCTGTCCGCTGGTCCCCGAGGTGCTCCACTCCTCCATGGTGCAACCTCGGGACCGTAACGTCACACGCCTGTGCGGCACCCGTTCCGGGAACCACCGACGGCGCGCCGCACCAGGCGGCGCCGCCGGCGGTCAGCGGACCAGGCCCCAGCGGAAACCCAGCGCCACCGCGTGCGCGCGGTCCGAGGCCCCGAGCTTCTTGAACAGCCGTCGGGCGTGGGTCTTGACGGTGTCCTCGGACAGGAACAGCTCGCGCCCGATCTCCGCGTTGCTGCGGCCGTGGCTCATGCCCTCCAGCACCTGGATCTCACGCGCCGTCAACGTCGGCGCCGCCCCCATGTCGGGGCTGCGCAGCCGGCGCGGGGCGAGCCGCCAGGTCGGGTCGGCGAGGGCCTGGGTGACGGTGGCCCGCAGTTCGGCGCGCGAGGCGTCCTTGTGCAGGTACCCGCGGGCACCCGCGGCCACCGCGAGCGCGACACCGTCGAGGTCCTCGGCGACGGTGAGCATGATGATCCGCGCGCCCGGGTCGGCGGACAGCAGCCGCCGGACCGTCTCGACCCCGCCGAGGCCGGGCATCCGGACGTCCATCAGAACGAGATCGGAGCGGTCGGCCACCCAGCGGCGGAGGACCTCCTCCCCGTTCGTCGCGGTGGTGACCCGGTCCACACCGGGTACGGTCGCGACGGCGCGGCGAAGCGCCTCGCGGGCGAGCGGGGAATCGTCGCAAACGAGAACGGAAGTCATGACCGTCGTCCTCCGCAGCTGATCCGCGTCACGTTGAGCCTCCTGGCTGGTACGAACCTCTCCGACACGGCCGATCGGCGACAGACTCCGTCCTGATCGCCCCAATTGCCCGCGATCGTTCCCGACGTCCGGCGCCCGCTAACCGCCTCCGCACTTCCAACGACCGTCACTCGAATGAGTTACGGCCTTCAGGGCCATCTCCACCACTGTACGTGGCCAACCCATTACCGATCAGCCGCATCGCGGTGCACACGCCGCACTTTTGCGCAGCTCGCACGCGGTGGGCGTACGACCCGCACACCGATTCGGCCCGTCGTGCGCCCGTCGGCCACCCGATTGCCACGCCCGCGCCCGCCGGAAGCCCTTGCCCACTTTGCCCGTTTTTATAGCTTTCGTATGGTCATTGACTGTTGTGCCAGTGTGTGGGTGACTTGTCCATGGAGTTGCCTTAAGTCATATTTCCAGGTGTCCACACCAGTGCATCGAAGCCCCGCCGTGCCGCTCGGCAGCAGCCCCGCCGAACGCCCGGCCGACGGCCGACAGCCTCTGAAGGGAATGAGCCATGGCAGATTTCTCCCGCCTCCCCGGTCCCAACGCGGACCTCTGGGACTGGCAGCTCTCCGCAGCCTGCCGTGGCGTGGACAGCTCGCTCTTCTTCCACCCCGAGGGCGAGCGAGGGGCCGCGCGCAGTTCGCGCGAGGCCAGCGCCAAGGAGGTCTGCATGCGCTGCCCGGTGATCGCCGAGTGCGCGGCGCACGCGCTGGCGGTCCGCGAGCCGTACGGCGTCTGGGGCGGGATGACCGAGGACGAGCGCGAGGAGATGCTGGGACGCTCGCGGCACCGGCTGGTGGAGGTCCCGCTGACCCCGCCGGCGATCGCGCGGCACTAGACCCGCCTCCCCGGTGCGCCGTGAAGAAACGTTTCTTCGCGGCGCCTCAAGCCGGTCACCGACGGTGCGGGTCCCCCGTCACCCGCCGCCACCCGCCGTCAGCGGGCGGCCGCCCCCGCCAGCCGCTCCAGCATCAGCGCCACGGCCGGGACCTCGGCCAGGTCGGGCAGCGTCAGCGCCACCACCTGGCGCACCGCCGGCACCCCCGCGGCCGTCCGCACCGGCACCGTCGACACGCCGTCAGGGCGCACCGACTGCAACGCCAGCCGGGGCAACACCGCCACCCCCAGCCCGGCCGCCACCAGGCCGACCACCGCCGGGTAGTCGTCCGTCGCGAAGTCGATCCGGGGCTCGAAGCCCGCCCCGGCGCACAGCTCCACCAGGTGCCCCCGGCACTGCGGGCAGCCGGCGATCCACTGCTCCCCCGCCAGCTCGGACAGCCCCACCGGTCCACTCCGCCCGGCCAGCGGGTGGGCGGCGGGCAGCAGGCCCACCAGCGGGTCGTCCAGCAGCGGGGTGGCCACCAGGTCGGACCAGTCCGTCCCGGCCGTCAGCTGCTGCGCCTCCAGATTGGCCTCGGCGCGCGCCTCGCGCGGCGTACCGTGCGCGGGCGCCGGCAGCGCGGCGCCGCCGTCGGACTGCGGGTAGCGGAAGGCCAGCGCGATCTCGCACTCGCCGCCGCGCAGCATCGCCAGCGACTCCGGCGGCTCCGCCTCGACCAGCGACACGCGCACCCCCGGATGGCTGTCCCGCAGCCGGGCGACCGCGGGCGGCACCAGGGTGGAACTCGCGGTCGGGAAGGAGACCAGCCGCACCCGGCCGGCCCGCAGCCCGGCGATCGCGGCCACCTCCTCCTCGGCGGCGGAGAGCCCGGCCAGGATCCCGGTGGCATGCTTGAGCAGCACCCGCCCGGCCTCGCTGAGCTGCATCCCGCGGCCCGAGCGGACCACCAGCGGGGTGTCGACGGACTTCTCCAGGGCCTTCATCTGCTGGCTGATGGCGGGCTGTGTACAGCCCAGCTCGCGAGCGGCGGCGGAGAAGGAGCCGGTGCGTGCGACGGCACGCAGAACGCGCAGGTGGCGGGCCTCGATCATGCCTTAGTTATAAGGCAATCTTTGCGTTCTGCAAAATTCTACTGATAGTTGAAGCCTCAAGGGCGGCAGAAGGCTGACGGGCGCCCCCCGCCCCGAGCCGAAGGGGCGCGCCGGTGCCGAAAGGGAGAAGCGAGGGAGCGAGATGGGGGTCCCCCCGGCCGAAGGCTGGGGGAGAGCGAGGGAGCGCCGACCGTCGGCACCGGGCCCAAAGCGCCCCGGAGGCGAGCGTGCGAGTAACAGCCGGAGGCCCGGCCCGCCACCCCTCGCGGGGCGCGGACCGGGCCTCCGGTCAGTCGTTCGGGCCTCAGTGCGAGTGGCCGTGACCGTGGCCGTGACCGGCGTCGGCCTCCTCTTCCTTCTTCTCCACCACGAGGGTCTCGGTGGTGAGGAGCAGGGAGGCGATCGAGGCGGCGTTCTCCAGGGCGGAGCGGGTGACCTTGACCGGGTCGATGACGCCGGCCTTCAGCAGGTCGCCGTACTCGCCGGTGGCGGCGTTGTAGCCGAAGCCCGCCTCCAGCTCGGCGACCTTGTGGGTGATGACGTAGCCCTCGAGGCCGGCGTTCTGGGCGATCCAGCGCAGCGGCTCGGCGAGCGCCTTGCGGACGACCGCGACACCGGTCGCCTCGTCGCCCGACAGGCCCAGGCCGCCGTCCAGCACCTTCTGGGCGTGGACCAGGGAGGCGCCGCCGCCGGCGACGATGCCCTCCTCGACCGCGGCACGGGTCGCCGAGATGGCGTCCTCCAGGCGGTGCTTGCGCTCCTTCAGCTCCACCTCGGTGGCGGCGCCGACCTTGATGACGCAGACGCCGCCGGCCAGCTTGGCCAGGCGCTCCTGCAGCTTCTCGCGGTCCCAGTCGGAGTCGGTGGCGGCGATCTCGCCCTTGATCTGGGCGACGCGGCCGGCCACGGCCTCGGCGTCACCGGCACCGTCGACGACCGTGGTCTCGTCCTTGGTGATGGTCACGCGGCGGGCGGTGCCCAGCACGTCGACGCCGACCTGGTCGAGCTTGAGGCCGACCTCCTCGGAGATGACCGTGCCGCCGGTGAGGGTGGCCAGGTCGCCGAGGATCGCCTTGCGGCGGTCGCCGAAGCCCGGGGCCTTGACGGCGACGGCGTTGAAGGTGCCGCGGATCTTGTTCACGACCAGGGTCGACAGCGCCTCGCCGTCGACGTCCTCGGCGATGATCAGCAGCGGCTTGGAGGCACCGCCCTGGAGGATCTTCTCCAGCAGCGGCAGCAGCTCCTGGATGGAGGAGATCTTGCCCTGGTTGATCAGGATGTACGGGTCCTCCAGGACCGCCTCCTGCCGCTCCGCGTCGGTGACGAAGTACGGCGACAGGTAGCCCTTGTCGAACTGCATGCCCTCGGTGAAGTCCAGCTCCACGCCGAAGGTGTTCGACTCCTCGACGGTGATGACACCGTCCTTGCCGACCTTGTCGATCGCCTCGGCGATCAGCTCGCCGACCTGGGTGTCCTGCGCGGAGAGGGACGCGACGGCGGCGACGTCGTCCTTGCCCTCGATCTCGCGGGCGATGGACAGCAGGTGCTCGGAGACGGCGGCGACGGCCTTGTCGATGCCCTTCTTCAGGGCGGCCGGGCCGGCACCGGCGGCGACGTTGCGCAGACCCTCGTTGACCAGGGCCTGGGCCAGCACGGTGGCGGTGGTGGTGCCGTCACCCGCGACGTCGTTGGTCTTGGTGGCGACCTCCTTGACGAGCTGCGCGCCAAGGTTCTCGTACGGGTCGTCCAGCTCGACCTCACGGGCGATGGTGACACCGTCGTTGGTGATGGTCGGGGCGCCGAACTTCTTGTCGATGACGACGTTGCGGCCCTTGGGGCCGATGGTCACCTTGACGGTGTCGGCCAGCTTGTTGACACCGCGCTCCAGCGAGCGGCGGGCGTCCTCGTCGAACTGCAGGATCTTCGCCATGTTCCCTATTCCCTCGGGGCTGCGGCAGGCCCACCGGCCGCCGAACTACGTGAACCAACAACCACGCCCCGGGCCCCTGTCACTGGGACACGGATCCGGGGCGGGTCAGAACGACTTACTTCTCGATGATGGCGAGAACGTCGCGCGCCGAGAGGACGAGGTACTCCTCGCCCTGGTACTTCACCTCGGTGCCGCCGTACTTCGAGTACAGGACGATGTCACCGACGGCGACGTCGAGCGGCAGACGCTGGCCGTCCTCGAAGCGGCCCGGGCCGACAGCCAGGACGACGCCCTCCTGGGGCTTCTCCTTGGCGGTGTCCGGGATAACCAGGCCGGAGGCCGTGGTGGTCTCGGCGTCGAGCGGCTGGACCACAATGCGGTCCTCGAGCGGCTTGATGGCAACCTTGCTGCTGGTGGTCACGTCCGAGCTCCCCTTCGGAGATTACGGGGCCTTCTAACGGGTAGTTGGCGAACCTGCGGGCCTGCCGTCGCGGGGGTCAGACACACGTTTTCGCGTTAGCACTCCCACGGTGGGGAGTGCCAAGGACGACCATAGGCCCGTGTTAGCACTCAGTCAACCAGAGTGCCAACGGCGCGCCCCGGAAGCCCTCGCTCACGGTCGACTCCGCCGAACTCGTGTACGGGAAAGCCGGACTCCGCCAGACTCCTGCCATGACATCGCTCCCGGTGCGTCCCGGCCCGTCCCGGCCGAAGGACGCCGCCCCCGCCCTGCCGTCGCCGAGCCCGCTCCCCACCGGGGACGTCCGGTGACGGTGAACCGGCCCCAGGCCGCGCCCGAGCCCCGGCGGATCCACTGGGCGGCGGACCTGGTGCTCGCCGCGGTGATGCTCGCGGCCACCGCGGTGGTCGCGTTCCTCGGAACGATCGTGTTGAACGTGCTGAAGTTCCTCGCCCTGCACCACCCCCTGACGGTGCTCTTGGACGTCTTCGGCGTCGCGGTCATGCTCGTGCTGCTGACGCTGACCTTCCGGAGCACCCGGCGGGGCGGCTACCGGGTGACGCCGTACGCCACCGTGGCCGCGCTGCCGCTGGTGCTGCTCGTCGGCTGGACGGCCTCCGGCATCCCCGTCATCGGCCGGTGAACGCCGTCCGCGGCGGGTGGCCGCCCGGCCGACCGGCGAGAATGGCGCCGTGGAAACCGAGAACCTCCAGCCGCTGCTGACCCCCGAGGGCCAGGCCCTGCTCGCCGAACTGCGCGAGTTCACCCCCGAGGAGGAGCTGGCGCTGGCGACCCGGCTGCGCCGGGGGCACCCGGCGGAGCTGGTGTCGGCGGCCTTCGGGCAGGCGCGGCTGCGGCAGCGGGCGCGGGCGAAGTTCGGGGCGGACGCCGACCTGATGTACTTCACGCCCAACGGGGTCGAGCAGTCCACCCGGCGCAGCGTGGCCGAGTGGCGGGCCAGGCGGTTCGCCGGGCTGGGCGTACGGCGGCTCGCGGACCTGTGCTGCGGCATCGGCGGGGACGTGCTGGCGCTCGCCCGGGCCGGCATCGAGGTGCTGGCCGTCGACCGGGACCCGGAGGCCTGTGCCGCCACCGCCGCGAACGCCGCCGCGCTGGGCCTGTCCGAGCTGGTCGAGGTGCGCTGCGCGGACGTCGCCGAGGTGGACGTCACCGGTTACGACGCGGTGTTCACCGACCCGGCCCGCCGGACCTCGCGCGGCCGGGTGTTCGACCCCGAGGCGTACGCCCCGCCGCTCTCCTGGGCGATCGCGGCCGGCCGGCGGACCCCGATCGGGGCACTGAAGGTCGCGCCGGGCATCCCGCACGAGGCCGTCCCCGAGGACGCCGAGGCCGAGTGGGTCTCCGACCACGGCGACGTCAAGGAGGCGGTGCTCTGGTTCGGCACCGGGGCCGCCGCCCCGCACCGCGCCACCCTGCTGCCGCAGGGCGCCACCCTGACCGGCGGCGACCTGCCCGACCCGCCGGCCGGCCCGGTCGGTCGCTACCTGTACGAGCCGGACGGCGCGGTGATCCGGGCCCACCTGGTGGCCGAGGTGGCCGGGCAGGTCGGCGGCCGGCTGATCGACCCCAAGATCGCCTACGTGACCTCGGACGAGCTGGTGGCCACCCCGTACGCGCACGCCTTCGAGCTCACCGACGTGCTGCCCTTCCACATCAAGAAGCTGAAGGCGCTGCTGCGCGAGCGCGCGGTCGGCACGGTGGTGATCAAGAAGCGCGGGATGGCGATCACCCCGGAGGAACTGCGCCGCCAGCTCAAGCCCTCCGGGCCGAACTCCGTCACGGTGATCCTCAGCCGCACCGACAACGGCCCGCTGATGATGCTGGGGCAGCCGGTCCGGGCCTCCTGACGGTCAGGAGGCCGGTGCCTGGATGTAGTCCTCCAGCCGGGCCACCGAGAAGCCCTGCTCCTGGATCCGGGCCAGCAGGTCGCCGAACATCTGGGTCATCGTGGCGCCCTTGAGCTCCTTGGGGCCGCGGAAGTGGGCCAGGATGATGTCGCCGGGCTTCAGCTTCTTGTCCGCCGCCTGGTACTGCATGTCGTGGATCTGCATCGACTCGCGCCACAGCACGATCGCGCGCGGGCCGCACTCCTGCACCGAGGTGTTGAGCGTCGGGGTGTTGGCGCCGTCCCCGAACGGCGGCCGGAACAGCAGCGGCGCGGTGCCGTACTGCTGGGTGAGCGCGGACTGGTCGTCGCAGATCTCGGACTTCTGCTTCTCCGGCGGGATCTTGCTCATCACCGGGTGGTCCACGGTGTGGTTCTGGATGTGGTTGCCCAGCGCCTGGAGCGGCTTGAAGTAGCCGTAGTCGTTCTTGACGATGTCCCTGGTCAGGAACATCGAGATCGGCACCTTGAGGTCGGTCAGCATCTCGACGAACTTCGGGTCCTTCTCGGCGCCGTCGTCGATGGTGATGAAGACGACCTTGTCGCTCGTCTTCACGTCGCTGAACACCGGCACCGGGCCGGTCCGTTCGAGCTTGACCGGCTTGTCCGCGGGCGGTGCCGGGGCGGACGCCAGCGGGGTGAGCTTCCACTTCGCCCAGGCCGCCGCGTCCCCGCCCGCCGGGGCCGTGGCGCCGGGGGTGGCGGCCGTACCGGCCGGTGCGGCGCCGGTGGGCCGGGGCCCGGCCGGTGTCGTCGTCGTACCGGCGGCGGGCGCGGCGCCGCCGCCTCCGCCGTTGTCCCCGCACGCGGTGGCGAAGGCCAGCAGCGCCAGCGCCCCCGCCGCGTACGTCCTGGTCCTGGTCCTGCTCCGACCGTCCCTGCTCACCGCACCGCGCTCCCGGTTCCCGTCCAGCCTTCTCTCAGCTATGCACGGTAGCGGCCGGGGCCGCGGTTCCCTGCGGGGGCCGCCCGTCCGGCGCGGCCGGGTCCGTGCGGCCCGTCCGGCGGGGGCGGCCGGACGCCGCCGGGCCTACTCGACGTGCTCGCTGGTGAAGGACCAGCGGTGCACCGGGCGGCCGAGGAGTCCGGCCGGCGGGTCGGCGACCGGCACCGGCTCACCGCTCCACCAGGTGATCAGCAGGACCCGGTCCCCGGCGGCGCCGAACAGTTCGGCGCGCTCCAGCCCGGCGGTGCCGCGCAGCGCGGGCAGCGCCGTCCCCCGCACCCAGGCACCGAGTTCGGCGCCCCGGCCGTCCGCCGCCCGGGCCTCCCACATCGCGGCGACGGTCATGCGGCGCCGCCGCCGAGGGCCCGGTAGGCCTGGCCGTGGACGTCCCCGTGCCCGGTGTCCGCGGCGGGCACGTGCGCCTCGGTCACCGGCAGCGAGGAGTCGGCGGACAGGTCGAGCGCGGACGGCCTGCGGTCGCGCCAGACCATCTCGGCGCCCAGCGCCGCGACCATCGCGCCGTTGTCGGTGCACAGGCCCGGCCGGGGCACCCGCAGCCGGATGCCGGCCCGGTCGCAGCGCTGCTGGGCCATCTCGCGCAGCCGCGAGTTGGCCGCGACGCCGCCGCCGATCATCAGGTGGTCGACGCCGTTGTCCTTGCACGCCTTGACGGCCTTGCGGGTGAGCACGTCGGTGACGGCCTCCTGGAAGGACGCCGCCACGTCGGCGACCGGCACCTCCTCGCCGGCCCGGCGCTTGGCCTCCACCCAGCGGGCGACGGCGGTCTTCAGCCCGGAGAAGGAGAAGTCGTACGCGGGGTCGTTGCGGCCGCTCAGGCCGCGCGGGAAGGCGATCGCCTTCGGGTCGCCCTCGCGGGCCGTCCGGTCGACGATCGGGCCGCCGGGGAAGCCCAGGCCGAGCACCCGGGCGACCTTGTCGAAGGCCTCGCCGGCCGCGTCGTCGATGGTCGCGCCGAGCGGGCGCACGTCGCTGGTGATGTCCTCGCTGAGCAGCAGCGAGGAGTGCCCGCCGGAGACCAGCAGGGCCATCGTCGGCGAGGGCAGCCGGCCGTGCTCCAGCTGGTCGACGCAGATGTGCGAGGCGAGGTGGTTGACCCCGTACAGCGGCTTGTCCAGCGCCCAGGCGTACGCCTTCGCGGCGCTGACGCCGACCAGCAGCGCGCCGGCCAGGCCGGGGCCCGCGGTGACCGCGATGCCGTCCAGGTCGCTCGCCTTGATCCCGGCGGTGTCCAGGGCGCGCTGGATGGTCGGGACCATCGCCTCCAGGTGGGCGCGGCTGGCGATCTCCGGGACGACGCCGCCGAAGCGGGCGTGGTCGTTGACGCTGGAGGCGACCGCGTCGGCCAGCAGCGTGGTGCCGCGCACGATGCCGACGCCGGTCTCGTCGCAGGAGGTTTCGATGCCGAGGACGAGCGGTTCGTCAGCCATGGCGGGTGTCCTCAATGTCCTTCGGGTCGGTGCTGTCGGTGCTCGGGCGGTCGGGGCCCGGGTGGTCGAGGCGCGGGTCGTCGAGGCGCATCACCAGCGCGTCGACGTTGGCGGGCTGGTAGTAGCCGCGCCGGATGCCCACCGGTCGGAAGCCGTGGCGCTCGTACAGCCGCTGGGCGCGCGGGTTGTCCACCCGCACCTCCAGGAGCAGTTCGGCGCAGCCGCGCCGGGCGGACTCCCGGATCAGGTCGGTGAGCAGTGCCGTGCCGAGGCCGCCGCCCTGCCGGCGGTCGTCGACGGCGATGGTCTGGACGTCGCCCTCGCCGGCGATCGCCATCAGCCCGGCGTAGCCGACGACGGCGCCGTCCGGGTCGGTGGCGACGGTGTAGTGGCGGGTGCCGCCGGCGTGGGCCTCGGCCAACTCGGACCAGAACATCCCGGTGGACCAGGCGTCCTCGGGGAAGAGCCGCTGCTCCAGTTCCATCACCGGCGCGATGTCCCACCACCGCATCGGGCGCAGGGTGGTGCCGTGGTTCACGCCGGGAGCACCGCCTTGCCGCCCAGAACGTTCTTGAAGGCGGCCGGGACCTGGGCGTCGGGGCGGCGCAGGTACAGCGGGACGTTGGGCAGCAGTTCGCGCCCGGCGGCCAGCTCGGCGGCCGCGAAGCCGGCCAGGGCGCCGGCCGACACGTGCTCGGGGCCGTGCGGGTCCGGGAAGACGTCGGGGTAGAGCAGCGCGCCGGCGCCGACCGAGCGCGGCAGCGCGGCCAGCTCGGCCGGGCGGTCCACGCCGGGGCCCTCGGTGCGACGGCCCTCGGCGTCGTAGGAGGCCCAGTAGACCTCCTTGCGGCGCGCGTCGGTGGCCACCGTGAACGGCTGTCCGGCCAGGCCCTCGGCGCGGGCCTGGAAGGCGATCGCGTCCAGGGTGCAGACGCCGTGCACCGGCAGCCCGAGCGCGTGGCCGAGCGCGGCGGCGGTCACCAGGCCGACCCGCAGGCCGGTGTACGGGCCCGGGCCGACGCCGACCGCGATGCCGGTGAGCCGGTTCTTGTCCACGCCGGCCGTCCGCAGGACCCGGTCGATCGCGGGCAGCAGCAGTTCGCCGTGGCGTCGGGCGTCGACCTGGTGGGTCTCGGCAAGGACGGCCGTGCCGTCGTGGACGGCGGCGGTGACGGCGGGGGTGGCGGTGTCGAACGCGAGCAGCAGCACGGGTCAAGGTTAGACCGACGTTGGGCCGACCGGCCGATCGGCCGGGTGTACCGGTCGGGAACACACATCCGAGGCGCTGCGACCCCGACGGAGGGACCTGGCACGATGGGGCCGTACGAACAGGGACGGCAGCGGGAGCGGCACGTGGCGAAGATGGGTCCTGGAGTGGTGGTCACGGGGCTGACCCTGGGGGCCCTGGCGGCGGTCAGCCTGCTGGCCTTCCAGGCCAACGGCGCCCAGGACCGGGCGGGTGGCCCCAAGCCCACCGCGACCACCGCGGCGGCCTCGGCCACCGCCCCGGCGCCGACGGCCTCGGCCACCCCGACCGTCCCGCCGCTGCCGGTCACCTCGGGCACCGGCACCCGGGTGGTCTACTCGGTCGGCAGCCACTACGTCTGGCTGGTCGACCCGAAGAAGAACCCGCAGGTCACGGCCGCCTTCCCGGTCGTCCCGGGCTCGGTCGAGCCGGCCCCCGGCAGCTACGCGGTGTACAGCCGCACCCCGACCACCACCGGGACGGACGGCCGCCCGATCGAGCACGTGGTGCGCTTCGCGCAGCAGAACGGCGTGGTGTTCGGATTCAGCGCGACGGTGGACGGCGCGGCCGCGACCGCCGATCCGAAGGCCAAGACCGGCGGCATCCGCAGCGGCCGCGCCGAAGGGCAGCTGCTCTGGGACTTCGCGCCCAAGGACACCAAGGTGGTCGTGGTCGCCTGAGGCGGCCTCAGGCAGCCCGGGGCGTCTCCGCCTCGGGCCGTTCGGCCTGCGCCGGTTCGGGCCGGCCGGCCTGCCGCGGCCGCGGTTCGGGCGGGGTGGACACCGCCTCGGCTGCCGCGCAGGCGGCCAGCAGGGCCCGCATCGGCTCTCCCGCGGCGCGGCGGGCGGACTCTCCGGCCTCGGCCGCGCGGACCGCGCGCTCCGGGGCGGGGGTGGTGCTCGACATGGAGCCTCCCTAGTTAGGCAGACCTAACCGCAGCACCCATCCCACCACGCCCGGCACCCGGCCCGCAACACCTTGCCGACAGTCTGTCGGCAAGTCCCGCCGCCCCGCCACGCCGGACACACCCCAGGACTCGAAGACGGGCCCTACGCCAGCCGCCCCAGCTGCACGTCCGCCCAGCGCGGGCCGATCCCGGTCAGCAGCACCCGGCGCGGGTCCTGGTCGTCCCCGTCGGCGGTGCCGCCCAGGGCGCGCTCGATCCGGACCTCCAGCCGGTCCTCGGACAGCCGCTCGACCTTGCCCTCGCCCCACTCGACGACGACCACCGACTCCGGCAGCGAGACGTCCAGGTCGAGGTCCTCCATCTCGTCCAGGTCCCCGCCCAGCCGGTACGCGTCCACGTGCACCAGCGCCGGGCCGCCGACCAGCGACGGATGGACCCGGGCGATCACGAAGGTCGGCGAGGTCACCGCCCCGCGGACCTCCAGCCCCTCCCCCAGGCCCCGGGTCAGCGTGGTCTTCCCCGCCCCCAGTTCACCGGAGAGCAGCACCAGGTCCCCGGGCCGCAGCAGCGCGGCCAGCTCCCGGCCGAGCCGGCCCATCCGCTCCGGGGTGGGGACGGTGAGAGTGGCGTGCGAGCCCATGCGCGTGTCTTGCCCTTCGGTCCGTACCGGCGAGCCGACCACCGGCCGCCACCGCTACCGTGCCACATCGCCGCCCCCGGGTGCGGCGGGCGGGTGCGGCGGGCGGGCCTCGGACGGGGCCAGGCGGGCCCCGGCAGGCCCCCGGCGGGCCTCAGGCCGGGTCGGCGACCGGCTCGACGGCCGGTTCCCGGGCCAGGTCGAGGACGGCCCCGGGCAGCGGCGCGGCCCCCGCGTGGTCGGCGGCCCGGCGCAGCAGCACCGCCAGCTCGCGGTCCACCAGCCCCGGGCACTCCAGCATCACCAGGTGCCCGGCCCCCTCGACCAGCACCAGCTCCGCCCCCGGCAGCCGCTCGGCCATCGCCTCGCTGTGCGCCGAGGGCGTCAGCAGGTCCTTCGTACCGGCCAGCACCAGGGCCGGCAGGCCGAGCAGCGCGGCCAGCGCCCCGTACTTCTCGTGCGCGCCGAACACCGGGTAGAACTCGGCGACCACGTCGATCGGGGTGGCGTCCAGCAGCTGCTCGGCGAAGCGCACCACACCGGGGTCGACGTCCCGGCCGCCGAAGGAGAACCGCCGGTAGAAGACGGACGTCACGTCCGCGCCCAGCCGCCTGGTCGCCTCCACCAGGTCGACCTGGCGGCCCAGCAGCTTCACCATCCCGGGCGCGACCTTCTTGAACAGCTTCGCGCCGGCCTTCGGCAGGCCCAGGCTCACCGAGTTCCAGTCGCCCGCGAGCGTGCCGATCAGGGCGACCCCGGCGACGCGGTCCCGGAACAGCTCGGGGTGCTGGTCGGCCAGCGCCATCACCGTCATGCCGCCCATCGAGTGGCCCACCAGGACCAGCGGGCCGGTCGGCGCGACGGCGTCGATCACCGCCTTGAGGTCGCCGCCCAGCTGGTCGATGCCGGCCGGCTCGCCCGCCAGGTAGGAGCGGGAGCGCTCGGAGCGGCCGTGGCTGCGCTGGTCCCAGAAGACCAGCCGCATGCCCTCGCGCAGCGCGGCCCGCTGGAAGTGCCAGCTGTCCTGGTTGAGGCAGTAGCCGTGGCAGAACACCACGGTCAGCGGCTCGGCGCCGGCACCCGCCCGCCCGTCTCCGGGCCGATCGGATCCGGGCCGATCGGATCCGGGCCGATCGGATCCGGGCCGATCGGATCCGGGCCGGTCGGATCCGGGCCGGTCGGATCCGGCGCCGTCCACCGCTTCCCAGCCGGTGCCGTCCGTCTCCACGTACAGCTCGGTGCCGTCCGGCGCCACCACCGTGCGCGGACGCCCGCGCAGCGAGCCGTACGGGGCACCGGCGTCCAGTTCGGCCCGGGCCCGGCGGCGCATGGCCCGACCGACGGTCAGCCGCTCGATCGCCACCCCGGCGGCCGCACCGGCCGCCAGCACGCCGACCGAGATCCCGATCACACCCGCCCGGCTCACCCCGGAGGCCGCGCCGGCCGCCTTGGCGACCGCCGCGACCGCGCTGTCCCCGGCCGGCCCGTCGGTCATGCCGCCGGGCCCCCGGCGTGGCTGCCGCCCAGGTGGCGGCGGGGCACCCGGGCGCCGATCCGGGTGACGATCTCGTACGAGATGGTGCCGCAGGCGCGGGCCCAGTCCTCGGCGGTCGGCTCGCCGCGCTCGCCGTTGCCGAACAGCAGGGCCTCGTCGCCGATCGCGGGGGTGTCCCCGCCCAGGTCCACGACGAACTGGTCCATCGCCACCCGGCCGGCCACCGTGCGCCACTTGCCGTCGATCTGCACCGGGCCGGTGCCGCTGGCGTGCCGCGGGACGCCGTCGCCGTAGCCGAGCGGGACCAGCCCCAGGGTGGTCGGGCCCGGCGTCGTGTAGTGGTGGCCGTAGCTGACCCCGTGCCCGCCGGGGACCTGCTTCACCAGCGCCAGCCGCGCGGTCAGCGCCATCACCGGGCGCAGCCCGAAGTCGGCCGGCCCGCCCACCTCGGGCACCGGCGACAGCCCGTACGCGGCCAGGCCGGTGCGGACCAGGTCGAAGTGCGACTCCGGCAGCAGCAGGGTGGCCGGCGAGTTCGCCAGGTGCCGCACCTCGGGGCGCAGCCCGGCCGCCTCGGCGGTGGCGAGCGCGGTGCGGTAGGAGTCCAGCTGCGCCTGGATCGACGGGTGGCCGGGCTCGTCGGCGGCGGCGAAGTGCGACCAGACGCCGACCACCGTGAGCAGGCCCTCGGTCTCGGCGCGGCGGGCGGCGGCCACCAGTCGCGGCCAGTCGTGCGGCTGGCAGCCGTTGCGGCCGAGGCCGGTGTCGGCCTTCAGGTGCACGCGCGCCGGGATGCCGGTCTCGCGGACGGCCGGGAGCAGCTCGTCCAGCGCCCACTGGCCGCTGACCGAGATGTCCAGGTCCGCGCGGAGCGCCTCGCGCCACGGCCCGCCGGGCGTCCACAGCCAGCACAGGATGCGGGCCTGCTCCGGGCGGATCCCCGCGGCCCGCAGGGCCAGGGCCTCGACGGGCGTCGCGCAGCCGAGCCAGCCGATCCCGTTCGCGACCGCCTCCCGGGCGCACTCGACCGCGCCGTGGCCGTAGGCGTCCGCCTTGACCGCGAGCATCACCGCCGTGCTGCCGACGCGCTCGCGCAGCGCCGCGAGGTTGCCGCGCAGGGCGGCGAGATCGATGGTCGCCTCGGCCCTCACGCCCTCGGTCAGGGTGGCGGTGCCGATCGTGTTCGCAGTTGTCATCAGGGTCAGTCTCCCAGACGTCCCGGAGTCCTCGCCGAACGGCCCATCGGCGCGGCGGCCGACGACCGGGCCCCGCCCGCCGTACCGACCTGCGCGCAGACCGCTCGTCACCCCTTGCACGGACGCCCGCCACGGAGCGTCCGGTTCCGTTCCCTCAGCCGCCGCGGACCGCCCGCCACACCGCGGGCAGCGCCTGCGCCACCGCGAGCGCCGTCACCGGGGCGCCCGGCGCGCCCGCCGCCTCCCGGCCGGCCAGGCCGTGCAGGTAGGCGGCCACCGAGGCGGCGTCCAGCGGCGCCAGCCCGGCCGCCAGCAGCGAGCCGGCCAGGCCGGCCAGGACGTCGCCGCTGCCGGCGGTGGCCAGCCAGGAGGTGCCGGTGGGGTTCACCCGGACGGCCCCGCCCGGGTCGGCGACCACCGTGGTGGAGCCCTTCAGCAGCACGGTCGCGCGGTAGGCCGCCGCCAGTCGGCGGGCGGTGGCCAGCCGGGTGGCGGCCAGGTCCTCGGCGGCCGGCGGCGCGCTGCCCCCGGCGCCGGCGAGCAGCCGGGCGGCCTCGCCGGTGTGCGGGGTGAGCAGCGTGGGCGCGGTCCGCCCGGCCAGCGCGTCCGGGCCGAGCCGGCCCAGTTCGGTCAGCCCGTCCGCGTCCACCAGGACCGGGACGTCGCTCGCCAGCGCCTCGGCCAGCGCCTGCCGCGCCCCCTCGCCGCCGCCGGGACCGGCCACCCAGGCCTGCACCCGCCCGGCCCCGGCCGGACCGCCCTCGGTGACCAGCGCCTCCGGGAAGCGCCGCACCACCTCCTCGGCCGCCGTGCCGACGTACCGGACGGCGCCCGCGCCGCCGCGCAGCGCCCCGGCGACCGCCAGCACCGCCGCCCCCGGGTAGGTCGCCGACCCGGCCGCCACCCCGACGACGCCGCGCCGGTACTTGTCGCTCTCCGCGCCGGGCAGCGGCAGCAGTTCCGCCACGTCCGCGTGCTGCAGCGCCGTCACGTCCGCCGGGGGCAGCTCCAGCCCGATGCCGACCAGCTGCACGGCACCCGCGTAGGAGGCCCCCGGGTCGACCAGCAGCCCGGGCTTGTACGTGCCGAAGCAGACCGTGACGTCGGCGCGCAGCGCGGCGCCCGGCACCTCGCCGGTGTCGGCGTCCACGCCGCTGGGCAGGTCCACCGCGACCACCACCCCGCGCCGCGCGGCCTCCGCGTACGGCCGGGCCCCGGGGCGCAGCCCGCCCCGGCCGCCGATGCCGACGATCCCGTCCAGCACCAGGTCCGCGCACGAGAAGTCGGCCAGGCCGACGTCCTGCTCCGCCGTCACCCGTCCGCCGGACGCCCGCAGTGCGGCCAGCCCACCCACGTGCGCCTTCTCCGGCACCAGCAGCACCGCCGTCACCCGCGCCCCGCGCCGGGCCAGCGCCGCCCCGGCGTACAGGGCGTCACCCCCGTTGTCCCCGCTGCCCGCCAGCACCACCACCCGGCTGCCGTACACCCGCCCCCGACGCCGGGTCAGCAACCGCGCACAGGTCGCCGCCAGCCCGACGGCCGCCCGCTGCATCAGCGTCCCCTCGGGCAGCCGCGCCATCAGCCCGGCCTCGGCGGCCCGGACGGTGTCCACAGGGTGTGCATGACGCATTCGGGGGCTCCTTCAGCAGTCGGCTACCGCCGACGCTAGCCCGCGCCACCGCCCCACGGGAGCCGGGCCTGCGGCACAATTTCGAGTGACAACCACTTCGATCCCCCACCGGTGTCGGTCCGTACGCCTACCTTGTGGCTCGGCACGGACCCACAGGAGGGAGAAGGGCCATGGTCGCCATGCCGGCAGTCGAGCACCCGCTGGGCGAGGACAGCCTTCTCCAGACGTTCCTGAGGCTGGACACCCCGCTGGGAAGCAAGGCCGAGTTCATCGAAGGGGAAATCGTCGTGACGCCGCCGCCGGACGGACACCACGAGGGCGCGGTCTCGAAGCTCGCCAAGCAGTTCTTCCGGAATGCCGCGATCGATCTCGACATCGCGGGCGTCAAAGGCCTGATCACTCCCAACGGCCGGTACATCCCTGACGGCACCGTCGTCCCGGCCGACCAGTTCGACCATCTGGATTCCTGGGCCCCGGCGCAAGGCGTCCTCCTCGTCTTCGAGGTCACCTCGATCAACCCGCACAAGGACCGCGAGCCCAAGCGCCGGGGCTACGCCGCCGCCGGGATCCCGTGCTACCTGCTGATCGACCGGACGGACGGCGTGGTCACCCTGTTCACCAACCCCGAGGGCGAGGACTACATCACCCGGACCAAGGTCGAGTTCGGCAAGTCGATCGACCTGCCCGCGCCGTTCTCCTTCACGCTCGACACGGCGCCCCTGCGGTAGGACGCAGCCACCGCAGGGGCGCCGTTGCCGACGGGCGCGTGCTACTCGACGGTGACCGACTTCGCCAGGTTGCGCGGCTGGTCGACCTCGTGGCCCTTGGCCGTGGCCAGCTCGCAGGCGAAGACCTGGAGCGGGACGGTGGAGACCAGCGGCTGGAGCAGGGTCGGGGTGACCGGGATGCGGATCAGGTGGTCCGCGTACGGGACGACGGCCTCGTCGCCCTCCTCTGCGATCACGATCGTGCGGGCGCCGCGGGCCCTGATCTCCTGGATGTTGGAGACGATCTTGTCGTGCAGGATCGACCGCCCGCGCGGCGAGGGAACGACCACCACGACCGGCAGCCCCTCCTCGATCAGCGCGATCGGGCCGTGCTTGAGCTCGCCCGCCGCGAAGCCCTCGGCGTGCATGTACGCCAGCTCCTTGAGCTTGAGCGCGCCCTCCAGGGCCACCGGGAAGCCGACGTGGCGGCCGAGGAACAGCACGGAGCGGGCGTCGGCCAGCGAGCGGGCCAGCTCGCGGACCGGCTCCATGGTCTGCAGCACCTGCTCGACCTGCTTGGGCGCGTCGCCGAGTTCCTTGATGACGGCGAAGATCTCGTCGCCCCACTTGGTGCCGCGCACCTGGCCCAGGTAGAGGGCGACCAGGTAGCAGGCGACCAGCTGGGTCAGGAACGCCTTGGTGGACGCGACCGCGACCTCCGGCCCGGCGTGCGTGTACAGCACCGCGTCCGACTCGCGCGGGATGGTCGAGCCGTTGGTGTTGCAGATCGCCAGCACCTTGGCGCCTTGCTCGCGGGCGTGCCGCAGGGCCATCAGGGTGTCCATGGTCTCGCCGGACTGCGAGATGGCGATGACCAGCGTGCCCGGGCCCATGATCGGGTCGCGGTAGCGGAACTCCGAGGCGACCTCGACCTCGCAGGGGATGCGGGTCCAGTGCTCGATCGCGTACTTGGCGATCATGCCGGCGTGGAAGGCGGTGCCGCAGGCGACGATGACGACCTTGTCGATGGAGCGCAGGTCGGCGTCGGAGATCCGCAGCTCGTCGAGGGTGAGCCGGCCGTCGGTGCCGATCCGGCCCAGCAGGGTGTCGGCGACGGCCTTCGGCTGCTCGGCGATCTCCTTGAGCATGAAGTAGTCGTAGCCGCCCTTCTCGGCGGCGGAGGCGTCCCAGTCCACGTGGTACTCGCGCACCTCGGCCGGGGCGCCGTCGAAGTCGGTGACGGTCACGCCGTCCCGGCGCAGCTCGACGACCTGGTCCTGGCCCAGCTCGATCGCCTCGCGGGTGTGCGCGATGAAGGCGGAGACGTCGGAGGCGAGGAAGTTCTCGCCCTCGCCCCGGCCGACGACCAGCGGGGAGTTGCGGCGGGCGCCCACGACGACGTCCGGCGCGTCGGCGTGCACGGCCACCAGGGTGAAGGCGCCCTCCAGCTGACGGCAGACCACCCGCATGGCCTCGGCGAGGTCGCCCTGGTAGGCCTCGCCCAGCAGGTGGGCGACGACCTCGGTGTCGGTCTCGGACCGGAGGGTGTGGCCGCGCCCGGCGATCTCGGCCCGCAGCTGGGCGAAGTTCTCGATGATGCCGTTGTGCACCACGGCGACCCGCTGGTGGTCGTCCAGGTGGGGGTGGGCGTTGGCGTCCGTCGGGCCGCCGTGAGTGGCCCAGCGGGTGTGGCCGATGCCGGTGGTGCCGCCGGGCAGAGGGGTCTCGGCGAGCGACTTCTCCAGGTTGGCGAGCTTCCCGGCCCGCTTGTCGGTGGACAGGCTCCACTGCCCGTCGGAGTCCTGTACCTGCACCGCGACACCGGCCGAGTCGTAGCCCCGGTACTCCAGCCGCTGCAGGCCTGCGATTACTACGTCGAGGGCGGACTGCGCGCCCACGTATCCAACAATTCCGCACATGCGTGCCAGCATAAGGGCGGTTCTGTGGCCGTTTTCCCGGCTCGCGCGAACGCTGCGTGACCGACACCACAAGCACCGTGAACGCCGCTACGGCTCACAATGGAGCATGTGCTGACCGAACTCTGTACGCGGGGCGCCGCCACGCCCGGCCCGTCCCCGTCCCCCTACGTGGACCTCAGCCGGGCCGAGTGGAGCGCGCTGCGCGAGCGTACGCCGCTGCCACTGACCGCCGAGGAGGTGGAGCAGCTGCGCGGACTCGGCACCGCCCTCGACCTGGACGAGGTGCGTGACGTCTACCTGCCGTTGTCGCGGCTGCTGAACCTGTACATCCACGCCACGCACGAGCTGCGCGGCACCCTGGGCACCTTCCTGGACACCCCGGACACCGAACGCACCCGGACGCCGTTCATCATCGGCGTGGCCGGCTCGGTGGCCGTCGGCAAGTCCACCACGGCCCGGCTGCTCCAGGCGCTGCTGGCCCGCTGGCCCGAGCACCCCCGGGTCGAGCTGGTGACCACCGACGGCTTCCTGCTCCCCAACGCCGAGCTGCGCCGCCGCGGCCTGATGGCCCGCAAGGGCTTCCCCGAGTCGTACGACCGCCGGGCGCTGACGCGCTTCGTCGCGGACGTGAAGGCGGGCAAGGAGCGCGTCAGCGCCCCGGTCTACTCGCACCTGGTGTACGACATCGTGCCCGACGAGCGGCTGACGGTGGAGCGCCCGGACATCCTGATCGTCGAGGGCCTGAACGTGCTCCAGCCGGCCCTGCCCGGCACGGACGGCCGCACCCGTCTCGCGGTGGCCGACTACTTCGACTTCTCGATCTACGTCGACGCCCGGACCGACGACATCGAGCACTGGTACCTGGACCGCTTCCGCAAGCTGCGGGAGACCGCCTTCCAGGACCCGAACTCCTACTTCCGCCGCTTCACCGAGGTGCCGGAGGAGGAGGCGATGGAGTACGGCCGGCAGGTCTGGCGCACCATCAACAAGCCCAACCTGCTGGAGAACGTGCTGCCGACCCGCGGCCGCGCCACCCTGATCCTGCAGAAGGGCCAGGACCACAAGGTCCGCCGGGCACTGCTGCGCAAGCTCTGAGCCGCCCGCCACCCGAACAGCGGAAGGCCCCCGCCGGACGAACCGGCGGGGGCCTTCCCCACGTTCGGAGCACCACCCCGGGCCTCAGCCCAGGTGGGTGCGCACCGCCTCGGCCAGCCGCTGCCCGACCGCCTCGGCCTGCGCCGCGTCGGCGGCCTCGACCATCACGCGGACCAGCGGCTCGGTGCCCGACGGGCGCAGCAGCACCCGGCCGGTGGCGCCCAGCTCGGCCTCGGCGGCGGCGACCGCGGCGGTCAGCTCGGCGCTGGTGTTCACCCGGCCCTTGTCGACGCCCTTGACGTTGATCAGGACCTGCGGCAGCCGGGTCATCACGGCGGCCAGGTCGGCCAGCGGCTGCTTGGTGGCGGCCAGCCGGGCGCCCAGCATCAGGCCGGTGAGGGTGCCGTCGCCGGTGGTGGCGTGGTCCAGCAGGATGACGTGGCCGGACTGCTCGCCGCCCAGCGCGAAGCCGTGCTCCTTCATGGCCTCCAGCACGTAGCGGTCGCCGACGGCCGTCTCGACCAGCTCGACGCCCTCGCGCTCCATGGCCAGCTTGAAGCCCAGGTTGGACATCACGGTGGCCACCGCGGTGTTGCCGCGCAGGGTGCCGGCCTCCTTCATGGCGACCGCGAGGATGGCGATGATCTGGTCGCCGTCCACCTCGTTGCCGTCGGCGTCGGAGGCCAGGCAGCGGTCGGCGTCGCCGTCCAAGGCGATCCCGAGGTCGGCCCGGTACTCCTTCATCGCGGCCTGCAGCCGGTCCAGGTGGGTGGAGCCGACGCCGTCGTTGATGTTGAGGCCGGTGGGCTCGGCCCCCAGGGTGTGGACGACCTCGGCGCCGGCCCGGGCGAAGGCCTCGGGGGCGACGTAGGCGGCCGCGCCGTGGGCGCCGTCGATGACGACCCGGACGCCGTCCAGGCGGTTGGGCAGCACGCCGATCAGGTGGGCGACGTACTTGTCGAAGCCCTCGGTGTACTCGCGGACCCGGCCGACGGCCGCGCCGGTCGGACGGTTCCAGTCCTCCTCGCCGAGCGTGTGCTTGCGGTAGTGGGACTCGATCGCGTCCTCGATCCGGTCGTCCAGCTTGTGGCCGCCGCGGGCGAGGAACTTGATGCCGTTGTCCGGCATGGCGTTGTGGCTGGCGGACAGCATCACGCCGAAGTCGGCGCCGAGCGCGCCGGTGAGGTAGGCCACGGCGGGGGTGGGCAGGACGCCGACCCGGAGCACGTCGACACCGGCGCTCGCCAGGCCGGCGATGACGGCGGCCTCCAGGAACTCGCCCGAGGCGCGCGGGTCACGACCGACCACCGCGACCGGCCGGTGGCCTTCGAAGGCACCGGCCTCGCCGAGCACGTGCGCCGCCGCGACGGACAGCCCGAGCGCGAGCTCCGCCGTCAGTCCCTCGTTGGCCACCCCGCGCACGCCGTCCGTACCGAAGAGTCGTCCCACTGTCCCGTCCTCCATCACCACTGCTCGGAACCCAACCGATGATCCCGGCCGCCGCACAGTAGCCGGGGAACACGTCGCCCCGGAGTACACGTGGTACTCCGGGGCGACGGTTCGCGCAACCAGGGGGGTCGCCGCCAGGGCGGACCGCACCCCCTGGGACGCGATTAGCGCTTGCTGTACTGCGGCGCCTTGCGGGCCTTCTTCAGACCGGCCTTCTTGCGCTCGACGGCACGGGCGTCACGCATCAGGAAGCCGGCCTTCTTCAGCGCGGCGCGGTTGTTGTCCACGTCGGCCTCGTTCAGGGCACGGGCGACGCCGAGGCGCAGCGCGTAGGCCTGGCCGGAGGTGCCGCCACCGCTGATGCGGGCGACGACGTCGTAACGGCCGTCCAGCTCGAGGAGCTTGAAGGGCTCGTTCACGGTCTGCTGGTGCACCTTGTTCGGGAAGTAACCCTCGAGGGTGCGACCGTTGATCTTCCACTGGCCGGTGCCGGGGACGATGCGCACGCGGGCGATCGCCTCCTTGCGACGGCCGAGGCCGGCGCCCGGGGTGGCCTCGCCGAAGCGGCCGGCCAGGGACTCGGAGGTGTAGCTCTCCTCGGAGGTGTACTCGCCCTCGACAGCCTCAACGGCCTCGTCGAAGTCGACCTCAAGGGTTTCAGTGGTCTCGGCCACGATGTTCCTCAGCTCTTTTCAGTGTTGGGGGGCTTGGTGGCCGAATTACTGCGCGACCTGGGTGATCTCGAACGGCACCGGCTGCTGGGCAGCGTGCGGGTGCTGGTCGCCCGAGTAGACCTTCAGCTTGGAGAGCATCTGGCGACCCAGGCTGTTCTTGGGGATCATGCCCTTGATGGCCTTCTCGACGGCCTTCTCCGGGTTGTTCGCCAGCAGGTCGTCGTAGCGCACCGAGCGCAGACCGCCCGGGAAGCCCGAGTGGCGGTAGGCCAGCTTCTGGGTCTTCTTGTTACCGGACAGGTGCACCTTGTCGGCGTTGATGATGATGACGAAGTCACCAGTGTCAACGTGCGGCGCGTAGATCGCCTTGTGCTTGCCCCGGAGGAGGTTGGCGGCCTGGGAAGCCAGGCGGCCGAGCACGACGTCGGTCGCGTCGATGACGTGCCACTGACGCTGGACGTCGCCGGGCTTGGGGCTGTACGTACGCACGGTCGTAGCCTTCGCTTTTCAGTGAGTGAGTCCTGACAGGAGCACCTGGTCGGAAGAGCAGCCTGATCACCCTTGGACGCAATTCAAGGGGGACCGCTGGTCGACGACCCGATGTCTCCGGCGTACCGACCTCTCACGTGAGATAGAGCGAGCCAATACGCACATCAAGCGTCCAGGTTACCGGCACGACCCCGAGGGGTCAAAAATCGCCGTGGATCCCCCTCGCCGTGACTCAGCGTTCGCGGTCCACCCGGGTGACGTCCCAGACCGGCTCCGACGATTCAAACACCCGGCCGTCGGCCCCGAACACCAGGAAGCGGTCGAAGGTCTTGGCGAACCAGCGGTCGTGGGTGACGCACAGCACCGTGCCCTCGAAGGCCTCCAGCCCGGCCTGCAGCGCCTCGGCGCTCTCCAGGTCCAGGTTGTCGGTCGGCTCGTCGAGCAACAGGGCCGTGACGCCGGTGAGTTCGAGCTTGAGGATCATCAGCCGGGCCTGCTGCCCGCCGGACAGCGACTCGAACTTCTGCTCCTCCTGGCGGTCGAGCTCGTACCGCCGCAGCGCGCCCATCGCGGCGCCGCGGCTGAGCGCGTGCTCCTCCTCGACGATCGACCGGACGGTGCGGCCGAACAGCTCGGGGTGGGCGTGGGTCTGCCGGAAGTGGCCGGGGACGACGCGGGCGCCGAGCTTCCAGTCGCCGGTGTGCGCGACGCTCGCGTCGCCGGCCAGCAGCCGCAGCAGGTGCGACTTGCCGGCGCCGTTGGCACCCAGCACCGCGACCCGCTCGCCGTAGAAGACCTCCAGGTCGAAGGGCTGCATCAGGCCGGTGAGCTCCAGCCGCTCCAGGGTGAGGGCGCGCACCCCGGTGCGCCCGCCCTTGAGCCGCATGGTGATGCTCTGCTCGCGCGGGGGCTCCTCCGGCCGCCCGGCCTCCTCGAACTTCTTCAGCCGGGTCTGCGCGGCGGCGTAGCGGGTGGCCAGGGCGTGGCTGACGGCCGCGGCCTGGCGCAGGGTGACGACCAGCTTCTTGAGCTTGGCGTGCTCCTCGTCCCAGCGGCGGCCCAGCTCCTCGAACCGCGCGAAGCGGTCCTTGCGGGCCTCGTGGAAGGAGTCGAAGCCGCCGCCGTGCACCCAGACGCTGCTGCCGGCGGCGCCGGACTCGACGGAGATGATCTTGTCGGCGGTCTTCGAGAGCAGCTCGCGGTCGTGCGAGATGAACAGGACGGTCTTCGAGGTGGCCTTGATGGCCTCCTCCAGCCAGCGCTTGGCCGGGACGTCCAGGTAGTTGTCGGGTTCGTCGAGGAGCAGTACCTCCTCCGGCCCGCGCAGCAGCGCCTCCAGCACCAGCCGCTTCTGCTCGCCGCCGGAGAGGGTGTTCAGGCCGCGCCACTGGGCCTTGTCGAAGGGCATCCCGAGGGCGGCCGTGGTGCAGACGTCCCAGTCGGTCTCGTAGTCGTAGCCGCCGACGTCGGCCCAGTCGGAGAGCGCCTGGGCGTAGGCCATCTGCGTCTTCTCGTCGTCCTGGGCGATCATCGCCAGCTCGGCGGCGTCCACCGCCCTGGCCGCCACGGCGATCCGCTCGGGGGCGACCGAGACCAGCAGGTCACGCACCGAGGCGTCGGCGGGCAGCGCGCCCGGGGTCTCCCGCTGGTCCTCGCGGCCGGTGGTGCCGACGAACTGGCGCATCACGCCGAGGCCGCCGCTGATCGTCACCGAGCCGCCGTGCGGCTGGAGGTCCCCCGCGATCATGCGCAGGAGGGTGGTCTTGCCGGCCCCGTTGGCGCCCACCAGGGCGACCGCGGAGCCCTCGCCGACCCGGAAGGACGCGTCGTCGAACAGCACCCGTCCGTCCGGCAGGTAGTACTCAAGGTGCGAAATCTCGACGTGTCCCATGCGGACGATTGTCCCAAGCGGACGCCCTGGGCCAAAACGGATTACCCGGGGAGCGGCTGCCCGGGCAGGGTCCGCATCCGCCGGGCCGTCCGGTTGCGCTCGGCCAGCTGGTCGTCGGCGGGGTAGCCGACCTCCTCCAGCGTCAGCCCGTACGGCCGGATCACGTTGACCGCGGAGTTGCGCACCCCGCCGGCCAGCACCTCGCCGGGGAACTCCACCGGCCGGTGCCCGTCGCCGACCAGCAGCATCGCGCCGACCAGCGCCCGGACCATGTTGTGGCAGAAGGCGTCGGCCCGCACGGTGGCGACCGCGAGGGTGCCCTCCTGGGCGGCGTAGGGGTCCACCGGGACGCGGTCCCAGTGCAGTTCCAGCAGGGTGCGGATGGTGGTCGCGCCCTCGCGCTTCTTGCAGTACGCGGCGAAGTCGTGCTCGCCGAGCAGGAGCTCGGCGGCCTCGTTCATCCGGTCGACGTCCAGCGGCCGGTCGTGCCACAGCACGTGGCCGCGCAGCAGCGGGTCGACCCCGCCGGGGTGGTCGGCGACCCGGTAGGCGTAGCGGCGCCAGATCGCCGAGAAGCGGGCGTCGAACCCGGCCGGCGCCTCGCCGACCCGGTAGATCCGGACGTCCCCGGGGAGCCGGCCGGCCAGCCGGCGCAGCAGCTTCTCGCGGTGCTCCTCCCACAGCCCGGCCGGCAGGTCGACGTGCGCGACCTGTCCGCGGGCGTGCACCCCGGCGTCGGTGCGGCCGGCCACGGTCAGCGGGAACAGCTCGGGGCTGCGGGTGACGATCTGCAGCGCGGTCTCGATCTCCTCCTGGACCGTCCGCCGGCCGCCCTTCTGGCGGGCCCAGCCGGAGAACTCGGCGCCCTGGTAGGCGAGGTCGAGCCGGACCCGGACGTACCCGTCGGCCGGGCCGTCCTTGACCGGCGGCTGCTCGGCGCAATCGTTGACCACTGCTTCTCTTCTCCCGCGATCGGTCCCGTGACAAGGGAACGGGCCCGCTCCCCCATCGCTGGGAGAGCGGGCCCGCATCACACCCGGAGGTGTCAGGCCTGCTCGGTGGCCTCGGCCTCGTCCGTCTTGGCGACGGCGGCGGCCTCGTCGGCCTCCTTGACGGCGCGCTTGGTGGCGCCCTCGGCCTCGCCGACGGCGGTCTGCGCGACGGTCAGCGCCTCGACCAGCTCGATCACGGCCATCGGGGCGTTGTCGCCACGACGGGGACCGATCTTGGTGATACGGGTGTAGCCACCCGGGCGGTTCTCGTAGCGCGGCGCGATCTCGGTGAAGAGGGTGTGCAGCACGGCGATGTCGGTGATCGTCTTGCGAACCAGGCGACGGTTGTGGATGTCGCCCTTCTTCGCCTTGGTGATCAGCTTCTCCGCCAGCGGGCGCATCCGACGGGCCTTGGCCTCGGTCGTGGTGATGCGGCCGTACTGGAACAGCTCCCGGCACAGACCGGCGAGCAGCAGCGGCTCGTGGTGCGGGCCGCCGCCGAGGCGGGCACCCTTGGTGGGACGCGGCATGGATTACTCCTCGAATCTCCGACTACGGCCGTATCAGGTACCGCAGCGGGCGTACGGGCACTGTGCCCGCACGACTTTCACGACGACGGAGGCGGTTCCGGGGAACCGCCCCCGCGGTCAAGTCTTTCAGTACTGCTCGGTCTCCGCGTAACCCGCGTCGTCCAGGTCGTCGGCGCCGAAGGCGTCGGCGGCGGCGGTCGGGTCGAACCCGGGCGGGCTGTCCTTGAGGGCCAGGCCCATGCCGGCCAGCTTCGCCTTGACCTCGTCGATCGACTTCGCACCGAAGTTGCGGATGTCGAGCAGGTCGGCCTCGGAGCGGGCGACGAGCTCACCCACGGTGTGGATGCCCTCGCGCTTGAGGCAGTTGTAGGAGCGGACGGTGAGTTCCAGCTCCTCGATCGGCAGCGCCAGGTCGGCGGCCAGGGCGGCGTCCGTCGGGGACGGGCCCATGTCGATGCCCTCGGCGTCGATGTTCAGCTCGCGGGCGAGACCGAACAGCTCCACCAGGGTCTTGCCGGCCGAGGCCATGGCGTCGCGCGGACGCATGGCGGGCTTGGTCTCGACATCGACGATCAGCTTGTCGAAGTCGGTCCGCTGCTCGACACGGGTGGCCTCGACCTTGTAGGTGACCTTCAGCACGGGGCTGTAGATCGAGTCGACCGGGATACGGCCGATCTCCTGGCCGGAGGCCTTGTTCTGGACGGCGGAGACGTAGCCGCGACCGCGCTCGACGGTCAGCTCCATCTCCAGCTTGCCCTTGCCGTTCAGCGTGGCGAGGACCAGCTCTGGGTTGTGCACCTCGACACCGGCCGGCGGCGCGATGTCGGCGGCGGTGACCACACCCGGGCCCTGCTTGCGCAGGTACATCACGACCGGCTCGTCGTGCTCCGAGGAGACGACCAGCTGCTTGATGTTGAGGATGAGGTCGGTCACGTCCTCCTTGACGCCCGGCACGGTGGTGAACTCGTGCAGGACGCCGTCGATGCGGATGCTGGTGACAGCGGCACCCGGGATCGACGACAGGAGCGTGCGGCGCAGGGAGTTGCCGAGGGTGTAGCCGAAGCCCGGCTCCAGCGGCTCGATCACGAACCGCGAGCGGAACTCGTCGACGACCTCTTCGGTCAGCGAGGGGCGCTGAGCGATAAGCATGGGGGATGTTCCTCCAGTTGTCTTCGGCACCCACTATTTGATGCCGACAGGACCAAGCGTACGGGCTCCCGCGGGAAGCGACGAATCACTACGTGGGAGCCCGTACGAGGTTTCAAGCAGTACTACCGAGTGCCCGAAGGCGCTGCGTCAGACGCGGCGACGCTTCGGCGGACGGCAGCCGTTGTGCGGGGTGGGGGTGACGTCCTGGATCGAGCCGACCTCCAGGCCGGTGGCCTGGAGCGAACGGATCGCGGTCTCGCGGCCGGAGCCCGGACCCTTCACGAAGACGTCGACCTTGCGCATGCCGTGCTCCTGCGCGCGACGGGCAGCGGCCTCGGCGGCCATCTGCGCGGCGAACGGGGTGGACTTGCGCGAGCCCTTGAAGCCGACGTGGCCGGCGGAGGCCCAGGAGATCACGTTGCCCGCGGGGTCGGTGATCGAAACGATGGTGTTGTTGAACGTGCTCTTGATGTGCGCGTGGCCGTGAGCGACGTTCTTCTTTTCCTTGCGGCGGATCTTCTTCGCGCCGGCAGCCTGACGACCCTTGGGGGGCATAAGTCTGTTCTCCTACTGAGGTGGTCGGTCCGCTGACCCGCGGGCCGGAGGGATGTCCGGTTACGGGACGGACTACTTCTTGCCCGGCTTCTTCTTACCGGCGATCGCGCGACGCGGGCCCTTGCGGGTACGCGCGTTGGTGTGGGTGCGCTGGCCGCGGACCGGCAGGCCACGGCGGTGACGCAGACCCTCGTAGCAGCCGATCTCGACCTTGCGGCGGATGTCGGCGGCCACCTCACGGCGGAGGTCACCCTCGACCGTGTAGTTGGCGTCGATGTACTGGCCGAGCTTGACCAGGTCTTCCTCGGAGATGTCGCGAACGCGGATGTCCGGGTTCACGCCGGTCTCGACGAGGGTCTGCTGGGCGCGGGTACGGCCGATGCCGTACACGTACGTAAGGGCGATCTCGATCCGCTTCTCACGGGGGAGATCAACGCCGGCGAGGCGTGCCATTCAAGGCTCCTGTGCTTTTTCAGAGGTCTTGCGTGCTGCCTACTCCGACACCTCACGGTGAGGGAGCCCCGGCCTCTGACCGGGGGTGGCAGTCCGTCCCACTGAGGGAACGGATCGGGCAGCCCGCTTATGACGTTTTCGCGTCGCGCGAAGTACTACGAGAAATGCTGGGGAGAGATCAGCCCTGGCGCTGCTTGTGGCGCAGGTTGTCGCAGATCACCATGACCCGGCCGTGACGGCGGATCACCTTGCACTTGTCGCAGATCTTCTTGACGCTCGGCTTGACCTTCATGTTCAGGTTCTCCGGGTCTAGATCTGACGTTCTTACTTGTAGCGGTAGACGATCCGTCCGCGCGTGAGGTCGTAGGGGCTGAGCTCCACCACGACCCGGTCGTCCGGCAGGATGCGGATGTAGTGCATGCGCATCTTGCCACTGATGTGCGCGAGGACCTTGTGACCGTTCTGCAGCTCGACCTTGAACATCGCGTTCGGAAGAGACTCGATCACGGTGCCCTCGATCTCAATGGCGCCTTGCTTCTTAGCCATGAACTGCGAGATCCACCTTCCGGGACCGGCTACCGTATGCGGAACGCTCGTGCGAACCTGGGTTCACCCCGTCCCCGAGGGGAAGAGGGCGCGCTGAAGCACGCTACGAGTGAGCCGACGGTCCATCCTACGCCAGCGCGTCCGGTGGACCAAAACGGGCCTCCCGAGTGCGGCCGCCGTCACAGCAGCCGCACGACCTGCGTGTCAGAACCCGGCGGAGACCGTCAGCGGCTCCACGTGGGCGGTGCAGGCGGAGCAGCGGCGGGCCGCCTCGGGGATCTCGGTGAGGCACTCCGGGCACGGGCGCTTCGGAGTCTTCGGCTTCTTCGGCATGTAGCGCGCGGTCGCCTTGGTGATCGGCAGCACCACGCAGAAGTAGAGCACCGCGGCGGTCATCACGAACGCGATCAGCACGTTCAGGAACTGGCCGTACGGGAAGGTGACCCCGGCCACCGTCGCCTTGTACGAGCTGAAGTCGCCGGCCGCGCCGACCACCACGCCCACCAGGGGGGTGAGGAAGGCGGACACGAAGCCGGTCACCACCGCGGTGAACGCGGCACCGATGACCACACCCACCGCCATGTCGACGACGTTGCCGCGCATCATGAAGTCGCGGAATCCCTTGAGCACGTGCTCTCCTGCATCGCTCGTAAACCCGGTCCGGCCGTAACCGACCCTGCCAGCCGATAAAAATAGGACAAAAGCCCTGGAGGTCCAAACCTCCAGGGCCCTGATCCCTTGTCAGCGGCGGCGTTCGGCGCCCGCCGGGACTAGCCGAGCGGGTCCGGAGCTGCGGTGATGCCCAGCTTCGCGAGTTCCGCCCGGCCGCCGTCGAAGGCCGTCAGCACCAGCGGGCCCTCCTCGGTGACGGCCACCGAGTGCTCCCAGTGCGAGGCCCAGGTGCCGTCGTTGGTGACGACCGTCCAGTCGTCCTCCAGCACGGTGGTGTGCGGGGTGCCCAGCGAGACCATCGGCTCGATCGCCAGCACGGTGCCGGGGACCAGCTTGGGGCCCTTGCCGCGGCCGCGCTCGACGTAGTTCAGCACGTGCGGCTCCATGTGCATCGCGGTGCCGATGCCATGGCCGCCGTAGCCCTCGGTGATGCCCCACTTGCCCTTCGGCGGCAGCGGCTGGCGGCGGATGAAGCCCTCGATCGCCTTGGAGACGTCGACCAGGCGGTTGCTCTTCTTCATCTGGGCGATGCCGGCCCACATCGAGCCCTCGGTGACCCGGCTCAGCATCTCGACCTCCGGGCGGACCTCGCCGACCGCCACGGAGATCGCCGCGTCGCCGTGCCAGCCGTCCAGGATGGCGCCGCAGTCGATCGAGATGAGGTCGCCCTCCTGGAGCACCCGGTCGCCCGGGATGCCGTGCACGACCTCGTTGTTCACCGAGGCGCAGATCACTCCCGGGAACCACAGGCCGCCGTGGTCGGCGCGGAAGTTCGAGGTGGCGCCGTGGCCGGTGATGACCTTGTCCGCGATGTCGTTGAGCTCCTGGGTGGTCACCCCCGGGACGACCGCCTCGCGGCAGGCCTTCAGCGCCTCGGCGACGACCAGTCCGGCCGCTCGCATCTTCGCGATCTGCTCGGGGGTCTTGATCTCCACCATCTGGTCACGCCTTCCAAGTCCGGATTACCACTGCCTACCACCGTACGACGCCGAAACGGCCGGGCCGCCCGCTGGGCGGGCGACCCGGCCGTACCGTCGTACGTTCGCCGAGAGACTCAGCTGTCCTGCTTCAGCGCCTCGATCGCGCGGGCGGTGACCTCGTCCACCTTGCCGAGGGCCGGGATGGTCACGAGGAGACCCTGCTCCTTGTAGTACCCGACGATCGGCTCGGTCTCCGTGTGGTAGACCTCCAGGCGCGTGCGCACCTTGTCCTCGGTGTCGTCCGAGCGCTGGTACAGCTCGCCGCCGCACTCGTCGCAGACGCCCTCGGCCTTCGGCGGGTTGTAGTCCACGTGGTAGACGTGGCCGCCGTCGTTGCGGCACAGCCGACGGCCGGCGATCCGGCGGACGACCTCGTCCTCGGGGACCTCGAGGTCCAGCACGCCGTCCAGCTTGATGCCCTGCTCGGCGAGGAACTCGTCCAGCGCCTCGGCCTGGCCCAGGTTGCGGGGGAAGCCGTCGAGCAGGAAGCCGTTCACGGCGTCCGCCTGGAGCATGCGGTCCTTGGCCATCCCGATGGTGACCTCGTCCGGTACCAGACGGCCCGCGTCCATGTAGCTCTTGGCCTCGAGCCCCAGCGGGGTGCCCTGACCGATGTTGGCGCGGAACAGGTCGCCGGTGGAGATGTGGGGAATGGACAGGGTCTTGGCGAGCAGGTGCGCCTGAGTACCCTTCCCGGCCCCGGGAGGACCAACGAGGACGATACGCATCAGCGGAGGAACCCTTCGTAATTGCGCTGCTGGAGCTGGCTCTCGATCTGCTTCACAGTTTCGAGTCCGACGCCGACGACGATGAGCACGCTGGTGCCGCCGAACGGGAAGTTGGTCTGCTGTCCGAAGGCGACCAGGGCGATCATCGGGATCAACGCGATCAGGCCCAGGTAGAGCGAACCCGGCCACGTGATTCGGGTGAGCACGTAGTTCAGGTACTCGGCCGTCGGGCGGCCGGCCCGGATGCCCGGGATGAACCCACCATACTTCTTCATATTGTCGGCAACTTCTTCGGGGTTGAAGGAGATGGCGACGTAGAAGAAGGCGAAGAAGACGATCAGCAGGAAGTAGGTGGCCATGTAGATCGGGTGGTCACCCTTGACGAAGTTCGTCCGGATCCACGTGGCCCAGCCCGCCTGGCTGTTGGTCAGCTGGACCACCAGGGCCGGGATGTAGAGCAGCGACGAGGCGAAGATGACCGGGATGACACCGGCCTGGTTCACCTTGAGCGGGATGTAGGTCGAGGTGCCGCCGAAGGCCCGGCGGCCGATCATCCGCTTCGCGTACTGGACCGGGATCCGGCGCTGGGCCTGCTCGACGAAGATGACCAGCATCACGACGATGATGCCGACCGCGACCACGGAGAGGAACTCGACCCAGCCGCCGCCGATGGTGCCGGAGGTCTTGATCGCCCACATCGAGGACGGGAACTGCGCGGCGATCGAGGTGAAGATCAGCAGCGACATGCCGTTGCCGATGCCGCGGTCGGTGATGAGCTCGCCGAGCCACATGATCACCGTGGTGCCGGCGGTCATCGTGAGGACCATGACGGCCACCCGGAACACGCCGGTGTCCGGGACGATCTGGTTGGCGACCGGGCACCCGGAGAACAGCGCGCCGCTGGAGGCCGTCGCCACGATGCCGGTGCCCTGGAGCACGGCGAGCGCGATGGTCAGGTAACGCGTGTACTGGGTGATCTTCGCCGTGCCGGCCTGGCCCTCCTTCTTCAGCGCCTCGAGTCGCGGGATCACGACCGTGAGGAGCTGGAGGATGATGCTCGCCGTGATGTACGGCATGATGCCGAGCGCGAAGATCGTCAACTGGAGGAGCGCGCCACCGCTGAACAGGTTGACGAGCCCGAAGAGGCCGCTGTTCTTGGTCTCCTTCACGCACTCGTTCACAGCCGTGAAGCTCACGCCCGGGATCGGAATGTGCGAGCCCAGCCGGAACAGCACCATGATGCCCAGCGTGAACAGCAGCTTCTTGCGCAGGTCGGGCGTCTGGAACGCCCGCGCGAACGCACTGAGCACGGTGCCTCCTGCGCCTCCCGCACGTCGTCGGCGGGAGGGTCGGTCCTGAATGGGGAGTTTGCGGTACGGGCCCCCGTACAGACGGCACAGGCGAGCCTACGCGCAGCCTACAAGGGAACTCCACGGACTCTAACAGTGCGCAGCCACTCGGAAGAAGCGCGTACGGCCTCTCCCCCACTCACGAGGTACGGGATGCCCGGGTTTGCCACACAAAAGAACGAGCCCCCGGCCGGGCGGGGCCGTCCGGAACCGAACGGCCCCGCCCGGCCCCGGAAACGCACGAGCCCCGCACCTCCCGGAGGAGGTGCGGGGCTCGAAGCCGGGGATCAGCGTGCTCAGACGAGCTCGGTGACCGTACCGCCGGCGGCCTTGATCTTCTCGGCGGCGGTGCCGGAGACGGCGTCGACCGTCACCTGCAGCGCAACCGAGACCTCGCCGGTGCCGAGCACCTTGACGAGGGAGTTCTTGCGAACCGCGCCCTTGGCGACCAGGTCCTCGACCGTGACGGCACCACCCTGCGGGTAGAGCTCGGCCAGCTTGTCGAGGTTGACGACCTGGAACGTGATCTTGAACGGGTTCTTGAAGCCCTTCAGCTTCGGCAGGCGCATGTGGAGGGGCATCTGGCCACCCTCGAAGCGCTGCGGAACCTGGTAGCGGGCCTTGGTGCCCTTGGTACCACGACCAGCGGTCTTACCCTTGGAGCCCTCACCACGACCCACACGGATCTTGTCGGTCTTGGCACCAGGGGCGGGACGCAGGTTGTGGATCTTGATCGGGTTCTCGCCCATGATCAGTCCACCTCCTCAACCGTCACCAGGTGACGGACAGTCTGGGCCATCCCGCGGATCTCGGGACGGTCCTCCTTCACCACGACGTCGTGCATGCGCTTGAGACCAAGCGAACGCAGGGTGTCGCGGTGGTTCTGCTTGCTGCCGATGTACGACTTGGTCTGCGTGATCTTCAGGCGAGCCATCAGGCGCTCACCCCAGCAGCACGCGCCCGCAGCAGAGCGGCGGGGGCCACGTCCTCCAGCGGCAGGCCACGACGGGCGGCGATCTCCTCGGGGCGCACGAGGCCCTTCAGAGCAGCCACGGTGGCGTGCACGATGTTGATCGCGTTGTCGGAGCCGAGCGACTTCGACAGGATGTCGTGGATACCGGCGCACTCCAGGACGGCGCGCACCGGACCACCGGCGATAACACCGGTACCGGGGGCGGCGGGCTTCAGGAGCACGACGCCGGCGGCCTTCTCACCCTGGATCGGGTGCGGGATGGTGCCCTGGATACGGGGGACCTTGAAGAAGTTCTTCTTGGCCTCCTCAACACCCTTGGCGATGGCGGCCGGAACCTCCTTCGCCTTCCCGTAACCGACACCCACGGTGCCATCGCCATCGCCCACCACGACCAGCGCGGTGAAGGAGAAACGACGACCACCCTTGACAACCTTGGCGACACGGTTGATGGCGACAACGCGCTCGACGTAAGCGGTCTTCTCGACGGCGGGGGCGTTGCCCCGGTCGTCACGCTTACGGTCGCGCCGCTCGCCACCGCCGGTGCCACCGCCGGCGCCGCTACCGCGGCGCTGGGGTCCAGCCATTGGAATTACCTCTCTCGATTACGTCCGTCGACTGAGTCGACGAGCGGCTTAGAAGTCGAGCCCGGCCTCGCGGGCCGCGTCCGCCAGGGCGGCGATGCGGCCGGCGTACCGGTTGCCCGCGCGGTCGAAGACGACCGCCTCGATGCCGGCAGCCTTGGCGCGCTCGGCGACCAGGCTCCCGACCTTCTTGGCCAGCTCGGTCTTGTCGCCCTCGGCGCCCTTGATGGACACGTCGAGGGTGGACGCCGACGCCAGGGTGTGACCCTTGGCGTCGTCGATGACCTGGGCGACCATGTGACGGTTCGAACGCGTCACGACGAGGCGCGGACGCACCTCGGTGCCGACGACGCGCTTGCGAACGCGGATCGCGCGGCGCTTGCGAGCGGCGCTCTTGTAGGCGTTGCCCTTGCCGATCTTGACAGAGACGCTCATCGCTTACTTACCACTCTTTCCGACCTTGCGGCGGATGACCTCGCCCGCGTACTTGACGCCCTTGGCCTTGTACGGGTCGGGCTTGCGCAGCTTGCGGATCTTCGCGGCGACCTCGCCGACCTTCTGCTTGTCGATGCCGTCCACGTGGAACTTGGTGGCCGACTCGACGACGAAGGAGATGCCCTCGGGCGCCTCGACGAGGATCGGGTGGCTGTAGCCCAGCTGGAACTCCATGTCGGAGCCCTTCGCCAGAACTCGGTAGCCGACACCGCTGATCTCCAGCGACTTGCGGTAGCCCGCGGTCACGCCGGTGATCATGTTCGCCACCAGCGTGCGGGAAAGGCCGTGCAGGGCCTTCGACATACGCTCGTCGTTGGGGCGGGTGACGAGCAGGTTGCCGTCCTCGCCCTTACCGATCTCGATCGGCGCGGCGACAACGTGGGTGAGGGAACCCTTCGGGCCCTTCACCGAGACCGCCTGGCCATCGATGGTGACGTCCACGCCAGCGGGGACCTGGATGGGCAGCCGTCCAATGCGCGACATTGCTGTACCTCCGTTTCCCGAATTACCAGACGTAGGCGAGAACTTCTCCGCCTACGCCCTTCTTGGCGGCCTGCTTGTCGGTGAGGAGACCCGAGGACGTGGAGATGATCGCCACGCCCAGGCCGCCGAGCACCTTCGGCAGGTTGGTGGACTTTGCGTAAACGCGCAGACCCGGCTTGCTGATGCGCTTGATGCCGGCGATGGAGCGCTCACGGTTGGGGCCGAACTTGAGTTCGATGGTCAGCTTCTTGCCGACCTCGCCCTCGACGGGCTCCTCAACCTTGTAGGAGGAGATGTACCCCTCCTGCTGCAGGATCTCGGCGACGTGCGCCTTGATCTTGCTGGCCGGCATCGCCACGGAGTCGTGGTACGCCGAGTTCGCGTTACGCAGACGCGTGAGCATGTCTGCGATGGGGTCGGTCATGGTCATGATGGCCTCAGGCCTCTCTCGCCGCGGTTTCTCCGCGCCAGGTCCCCCTTCCGCACTCTTGCGAGTTCGTCAGGGGCACAAGCGCAGGGGACCTGCGACGTCGTAAGACTGGGTGCGAGCCCTCCCAAAGAGGGCCACGGACATCCATGGGGAAGCCGTGGCAGGGGGCCCGACCCCACCACCTTACGGGAATCCGTACGGCAGGCCCAAAACGGGCCGGTGTGGGATCGGGCACCTCTGCTTCGCTGTGTGCCTAAAGCGCCTGGATTACCAGGAGCTCTTGGTCACGCCCGGCAGCTCGCCGCGGTGTGCCATCTCACGGAGGCAGACACGGCACAGGCCGAACTTGCGGTACACCGAGTGCGGACGGCCGCAGCGCTGGCACCGGGTGTACGCCCGGACGCCGAACTTCGGCTTGCGCTCGGACTTCGCGATGAGGGACTTCTTCGCCATTGGCTCACGCCTCCTTGAACGGGAAGCCCAGAGCACGCAGGAGCGCCCGGCCCTCGTCGTCGGTCTGAGCGGTGGTCACGACGGTGATGTCCATACCGCGCTGACGGTCGACCTTGTCCTGGTCGATCTCGTGGAACATAACCTGCTCGGTCAGACCGAAGGTGTAGTTGCCACGGCCGTCGAACTGCTTCGGGGAGAGGCCACGGAAGTCACGGATACGCGGCAGGGCCAGCGACACCAGACGGTCCAGGAACTCCCACATGCGGTCACCACGGAGGGTGACGTGCGTGCCGATCGGCTGGCCCTCGCGCAGCTTGAACTGCGCGATGGACTTGCGAGCCTTGGTCACGGCCGGCTTCTGACCGGTGATCGCGGTCAGGTCGCGGATCGCGCCCTCGATCAGCTTGCTGTCACGGGCGGCCTCGCCGACACCCATGTTGACGACGACCTTGACCAGGCCGGGCGTCAGCATGACGTTCTCGTACGAGAACTGCTCCTGCAGCTGACCCTTGATCTCGGAGTTGTAACGCTCCTTGAGACGGGGGGTCACCTTCTCAACAGTCGTCTCAGACATCAGATGTCCTCACCGGTTCGCTTGGCAACGCGGATCTTGTTGCCCTCGTCATCGAAGCGGTAGCCAACGCGGGTGACGACCTTCTTGCCGTCCTTCTCCACGACCAGCTGGACGTTGGAGACGTGCACCGGGGCCTCGACGGTGACAATGCCACCCTGAGTGCCCGGGCCCGGCTTGGTGTGCTTCTTGACCCGGTTCACACCCTCGACCAGGACCTTGTTCTCGGCGGGCATGGCCTGGATGACCTTGCCCTGCTTGCCGCGGTCCTTGCCGGTGATGACCTGAACCAGGTCACCCTTCTTGATCTTCATGCTGTTCGCCATGGGTTAGAGCACCTCCGGCGCAAGCGAGATGATCTTCATGAACTTCTTGTCACGCAGCTCGCGGCCCACCGGGCCGAAGATGCGGGTACCGCGGGGGTCACCATCGGTGTTCTTCAGAACGACCGCGGCGTTCTCGTCGAACCGGATGTACGAACCATCCGGACGACGGCGCGACTTCACGGTGCGGACGACGACGCACTTGACGACGTCACCCTTCTTGACCGAACCGCCGGGGATCGCGTCCTTGACGGTCGCGACGATGACGTCCCCGATACCGGCGTAGCGGCGACCGGAACCACCGAGAACGCGGATGCAAAGGATTTCCTTCGCGCCCGTGTTGTCGGCGACACGCAGTCGCGACTCCTGCTGGATCACAGCTTTCTCCTGATCGTCAACGAGAGCTGACGGGCCGGCCGCTGCTCACACCAGCGCCCACGAGGGGCCTGGTGCACATACGGCCGTACCGCATCAACTTCGTTACTTGGCCTTCTCGAGGATCTCGACGACGCGCCAGCGCTTCGTCGCGGACAGCGGGCGGGTCTCCGCGAGGAGGACCCGGTCGCCGATGCCGCAGGCGTTCTGCTCGTCGTGCGCCTTCAGCTTGTTCGTACGGCGGATGACCTTGCCGTACAGAGCGTGCTTGACGCGGTCCTCGACGGCGACGACGACGGTCTTGTCCATCTTGTCGCTGACGACGAGACCCTCACGGGTCTTGCGGAAACCGCGCGTCTCGTTGGTGTTCTCAGTCATCAGGCGTTCTCCACCGTCTCGATGCCCAGCTCGCGCTCGCGCATCAGGGTGTAGATCCGCGCGATGTCCTTACGGACGAGCTTGAGCCGTCCGTGGTTGTCGAGCTGCCCGGTCGCCGCCTGGAAGCGGAGGTTGAACAGCTCCTCCTTGGCCTCACGGAGCTTGGCAACGAGACCCTCGTTGTCCAGCTCGCGGAGGTCAGCAGCCTTGGTGCCGGCCGACATCAGCTCTCACCTGCCTCGCGCCGGATGATCCGGCACTTCATCGGGAGCTTGTGAGCTGCGCGGGTCAGCGCCTCACGAGCCACCTTCTCGTTGGGGTACGACAGCTCGAACATGACCCGACCCGGGTGCACGTTCGCGATCCACCACTCGGGCGAACCCTTACCGGAACCCATGCGGGTCTCGGCCGGCTTCTTGGTGAGCGGACGGTCCGGGTAGATGTTGATCCAGACCTTGCCGCCACGCTTGATGTGACGGGTGACGGCGATACGAGCGGACTCGATCTGCCGGTTCGTCACGTAGGCCGGGGTGACGGCCTGGATGCCGTACTCGCCGAAGGCGAGCTCGGTGCCACCCTTGGCAGCGCCACGACGCTTGGGGTGGTGCTGCTTGCGGTGCTTGACCCGACGGGGGATCAGCATGACGGTCAGGCCTCCGTTCCGGTGTTCTCGGCAGCCGGAGCCTCGGCGGCCGGGGCCGCGGGGGCCTCGGCAGCGGCGGGGCGACGGCCACGGCCACCGCGCTCGCCACCACGGCGCTCGCCACCGCGGGCGGGACGACCACCCTCGGGACGGGCCGGGCGGTTGCCCGAGCGGGCAGCGGCGTTCTCAGCGCGGACCTCGGCGATGTTCTTGACGTCGCCCTTGTAGATCCAGACCTTCACACCGATGCGGCCGAAGGTCGTCTTGGCCTCGAAGAAGCCGTAGTCGACGTTCGCGCGCAGGGTGTGCAGCGGCACACGGCCCTCGCGGTAGAACTCCGAGCGGCTCATCTCGGCGCCGCCGAGACGACCGGAGCACTGGACCTTGATGCCCTTGGCGCCGGACTTCATGGTGCCCTGCATCGACTTGCGCATGGCACGACGGAAGGAGACGCGGGAGGACAGCTGCTCCGCGACGCCCTGAGCCACGAGCTGGGCGTCCAGCTCGGGGTTCTTGACCTCGAGGATGTTCAGCTGGACCTGCTTGCCGGTCAGCTTCTCGAGGTCGCCGCGGATGCGGTCGGCCTCGGTGCCACGGCGGCCGATGACGATGCCGGGGCGAGCGGTGTGGATGTCGACGCGGACGCGGTCGCGGGTGCGCTCGATCTCGACCTTGGAGATGCCGGCGCGCTCCATGCCCTTCGTCATCATGCGACGAATGGCAACGTCTTCCTTGACGTAGTCCTTGTACAGCTTGTCGGCGTACCAGCGGGACTTGAAGTCCGTGCTGATGCCGAGACGGAACCCGTGCGGGTTAACCTTCTGGCCCATTACCGGGTCCCTTCCTTGCTGCTGACGACCACGGTGATGTGGCTGGTCCGCTTGCGGATCCGGTAGGCACGGCCCTGGGCGCGCGGACGGAACCGCTTCAGGGTCGGGCCCTCGTCAACGTACGCCTCGGAGATGTAGAGGTCGTCCACGTTGGAGTGGTTGTAGTTGTGCGCGGCGTTGGCAATGGCGCTGTCGAGCACCTTGCCGACCGGCACGGTGGCGGCCTGCGGAGCGAAACGCAGGACGGCCTGGGCCTCCGTGGCCTGAAGGCCACGGATGAGGTCCACCACGCGGCGGGCCTTCATGGGCGTGACGCGGATGTACCGCGCCTGGGCCCTGGCTTCCATGGTTGTCCCCTTAATGGAGTAAGTCATTGAGTCGTTCTGGCGGTGAAGCTCAGGCGACTAGCGACGCTTCGACTTGCGGTCGTCCTTGACGTGGCCGCGGAAGGTGCGGGTCGGAGCGAACTCGCCCAGCTTGTGGCCGACCATCGACTCGGTGACGAACACCGGGACGTGCTTGCGACCATCGTGAACCGCGATCGTGTGGCCGAGCATGGCCGGGAAGATCACGGAGCGACGGGACCAGGTCTTGATGACGTTCTGGGTACCCGCCTCGTTCTGCGCGTCCACCTTCTTGAGAAGGTGGCCGTCGATGAAGGGGCCCTTCTTGAGACTGCGCGGCATCTGACCTGCTCCTAGCGCTTCTTGTTGGTCTTGCGGCGGCGCACGATGAGAGCGTCCGACGCCTTCTTCGGGCGACGGGTGCGACCCTCCTTCTGGCCCCACGGCGAGACCGGGTGGCGACCACCAGAGGTCTTACCCTCACCACCACCGTGCGGGTGGTCGATCGGGTTCATGGCGACACCACGCACGGTCGGGCGGACGCCCTTCCAGCGCATACGGCCGGCCTTGCCCCAGTTGATGTTCGACTGCTCGGCGTTGCCGACCTCGCCGACGGTCGCGCGGCAGCGCGCGTCCACCAGGCGGATCTCGCCGGAGGGCATGCGCAGGTGCGCCATCTTGCCCTCACGCGCCAGCAGCTGAATGCCGGAGCCGGCCGAGCGGGCCAGCTTGGCACCGCCGCCGGGACGCAGCTCCACCGCGTGGATGGTGGTACCGACCGGGATGTTGCGCAGCGGCAGGTTGTTGCCCGGCTTGATGTCGGCGCCGGCGCCGTTCTCAATCCGGTCGCCCTGCGTGATGCCGCGCGGGGCGATGATGTAGCGCTTCTCGCCGTCCGCGTAGTGCAGGAGCGCGATGCGCGCGGTGCGGTTCGGGTCGTACTCGATGTGCGCGACCTTGGCCGGCACGCCGTCCTTGTCGTGACGACGGAAGTCGATCACGCGGTAGGCGCGCTTGTGACCGCCACCCTGGTGGCGAACGGTGATCCGACCGGCGTTGTTACGGCCGCCCTTGCTGTGCAGGGGGCGAACCAGCGACTTCTCCGGCGTGGACCGCGTGATCTCTACGAAGTCGGCCACGCTGGAGCCACGACGGCCCGGCGTAGTCGGCTTGTACTTGCGGATGCCCATTTGGCTCTCTCGTCCTCGTCCTTATCGACGATCACGATCTCCGTTAGGAGACCGGACCACCGAAGATGTCGATGCGGTTGCCCTCGGCCAGCTTCACGATGGCGCGCTTGGTGTCCTTGCGCTTGCCAAAGCCCGTCTTGGAGCGCTTGCGCTTGCCCTGACGGTTGATCGTGTTGACAGCCTCGACCTTGACCGAGAAGACCGCCTCGACGGCCTGCTTGATCTGGGTCTTGTTGGCGCCCGGCGACACGATGAACGTGTACTTGTTCTCGTCGAGAAGGCTGTAGCTCTTCTCGGAGATGACCGGCTTCACCAGGACGTCACGGGGGTCCGTGAACGTCTTGCTCGTGATCTCTGCAGCCATCAGGCGGCGCTCCCTTCGAGCTCGCCCTCAGCAGCCACGGCCTTGGCGGACGCGGCGGGACCCGCCACGAAACGCTCGAAGGCGGCCTGGGTGAAGACCACATCGTCGGAGACGAGCACGTCGTAGGTGTTCAGCTGACCGGCGTCCAGGATGTGCACGTGCGGCAGGTTACGAGCGGACTTCAGGCCCAGCTCGTCCTCGCGCTCGACGACCAGGAGGACGTTCTTGCGCTCGGTGATCTTGCCGAACAGGCTCTTGGCGGCCTTGGTCGACGGCGCCTCGGTCGCGGTCACGTCGGTGACGACGTGGATGCGGTTGTGGCGGGCCCGGTCGGTGAGCGCACCGCGCAGAGCGGCGGCGATCATCTTCTTCGGGGTCCGCTGCGAGTAGTCGCGCGGCACGGGACCGTGCACGACGCCACCGCCGGCGAACTGCGGCGCACGGGTCGAGCCCTGACGGGCGCGGCCGGTGCCCTTCTGGCGGTACGGCTTCTTGCCGCCACCGCGGACCTCGCCACGAGTCTTGGTCTTGTGGGTGCCCTGACGGGCCGCAGCGAGCTGCGCCACGACGACCTGGTGCATCAGCGGAACGCTGACCTTCGCGTCGAAGATCTCGGCCGGCAGCTCGAGGCTGCCGGTCTTGTCACCCGAGGGCGACAGGATGTCAATGGTGCTCATATCCTCACAGCCCCTTCGCCGCAGTGCGGACGAGGATGAGGCCGCCGTTCGGGCCCGGGATTGCGCCCTTGATCAGGAGCAGCCCCTTCTCCGCGTCAACGGCATGGATGGTCAGGTTCTGGGTGGTCACACGCTCGTGGCCCATCCGGCCGGCCATCCTCACGCCCTTGAACACGCGACCCGGGGTGGCGCAGCCACCGATCGAGCCGGGCGAGCGGTGCTTGCGCTGCACACCGTGACCGGCGCCGAGGCCCCGGAAGTTGTGGCGCTTCATGACACCGGCGAAGCCCTTGCCCTTGGAGGTGCCGGTCACGTCGACCTTGACACCCGCCTCGAACAGCTCCGCGGTGATCTCCTGGCCCAGGGTGTACTCGGACGCGTCCGAGGTACGGAGCTCGACCAGGTGGCGGCGCGGGGTGACACCGGCCTTGGCGAAGTGGCCCGCGAGGGGCTTGTTCACCTTGCGGGGGTCGATCTCGCCGAAGCCGATCTGGACGGCGTCGTAGCCGGCCGGGCTGTCTGCGGTGTGGACCTGGGTCACGACATTGGGCCCAGCCTTGACGACGGTCACCGGGACGACCCGGTTGTTCTCGTCCCAGACCTGGGTCATGCCGAGCTTCTCGCCCAGGATGCCCTTAATCTGCTTAGCCATCTTCGGTGCGCCTCTCAGAGCTTGATCTCGATGTCGACGCCAGCCGGCAGGTCGAGACGCATGAGCGAGTCAACCGTCTTCGGCGTGGGGTCGAGGATGTCGATCAGACGCTTGTGAGTACGCATCTCGAAGTGCTCGCGCGAGTCCTTGTACTTGTGCGGCGAGCGGATGACGCAGTACACGTTCTTCTCAGTGGGCAGCGGCACCGGGCCCGCGACCTGCGCACCAGTACGAATCACCGTCTCGACGATCTTCTTCGCCGAGGAGTCGATGACCTCGTGGTCGTAGGCCTTGAGCCGGATGCGGATCTTCTGTCCCGCCATGGCTACTCAGTAGTCCTTTGTCTTCAGTCACTGCACGGCTACCCTCCGACCCCCGCGCTCGGGCGTGTCGCACTCGCGCTTGCAAAAAACCGGCGAAGAAGCTCGTCGGTTTCAAACTTTCGGGGTAGAGGAGCCGGATCGAGGCCCCGCACACGCTTCCCGGAAGATTCCCGTACTTTCGCCCCGCAGCTGCCGTGGCGTAGAACTCACGCTTGACGGCCATCACGGGAACGACGAGTAGATGGGACTCGCTTCCGGTCCTCCCGGCGGGAGGCGCGCAGCATCGGCACTCAACCGAGCAACTTGGACATACTGCCACATGGAGCAGCCCGGATGCCAATCGGGGCCGGTGAGGTACCCCTCACCGGCCCCGATCAGGTGATCCCGCAGGTCAGTGCTTGCGCCAGAGGATCCAGCCGTTCTTCGTGCTCACCTTGTCCACGTACCACGCGCTGGGCCGGTCCGGCCAGTACGACTCCGGCGACTTTCCCTCGGCCGGCAGACCGGTGACTATGGCCGTCGCCTCCTGCGGGATCTCCTGCCAGCGCGGGTCCCGGTACCAGACCCGGCCCTGGTAGACCTCGTAGGTCTGCGCCATCCGCAGGCCCCACTCCATGTCCCAGGCGATCACCAGGTTGTCCTTGGGCTTGATCCCGGCCTCCTTGGTGAAGCCGGTCGCCTCGAACTTGCGCCAGTCCGAGTGCGAGTAGGAGACCCGCTCGGTGATCGTCGCGGTCGCGAAGCCCGCGAACAGCGCCAGGCCGACGGTGACCGCCCAGAGGCCCTTGCGCCCGGCGGCGATCCGGAACAGGTAGGCCACCAGCAGCAGCGCGAAGGCCGCCATGGTCGCCCGGGCCATCTGCAGGCCGCTCCAGTTGGCGGTGAGGAAGGAGGTGTCCGGCAGCGACCAGCCGATGAACACCTGCTTGTAGAGCCGCCAGCTCGCGTACTGGGTGACCACCACGTAGCAGAGCCCCGTGACACCGCCCGCACCCAGGATCAGGTAGCCGATCTGTCGGCGGCTGAGCCTGGTCAGCACAGCGGCGCCGGTCACGAACATCGCCGGCACCAGCAGCGACAGGTAGCGGGCGTACACCCAGTTGTCGATCCGGCCGTCCTCCGGCAGCGCCGCCGAGGAGGCCAGCGCGACGCCGCACATCAGCGCGACCATCGCCGCGCCGACCACCCGCGAGGCGCGCGGGATCCGGCTGCTGAAGAGCCCGAACAGACAGACCGCGATCGCCAGGCCCGCCATGCCCCAGGTGGAGACCACCAGGTACCAGATCTGGCCCAGCGAGCGGGTCAGCGTGCGGCCCAGCAGCTCGGGGTTGGTGAAGCCGTCTATGGCCTGCGTGCCGACGGTGCTGTCCGGCACCGCGAACTGCTTGAGCAGCCAGGCGGCCAGCACCTTCGCCGCGCCGAAGCCCGCGCCGAGCACCACCAAGGCGACCACGCTCGTACGCCACGGCGCCCAGCGGAAGACCAGCGCCAGCACGACGGCCAGGCCGGTCAGCCCGACCACCACGCCGCCGCGGTCGTGCGTGGCCATCGAGTACGCCGCCGAGGCGGCCATGCCCGCGGCGTACCAGTACCGCCGCTTCGTGGTCTCCTCGGAGAGCCAGCCGTGCATGCAGACGACCCAGCACAGGATCAGCACCGGCAGCACGGTGTCGGCCATCGCGAACTGCGAGTAGAAGATCACCGGGGGCAGCAGCGCGGCGGCGAAGGCGAAGCCGTACGAGAGCATCCGGCGCACGCCCAGGCGCCGCAGCGCGACGTAGGCGAGCGGGAACACCAGCGCGTTGAGCACCGCGTTGATGCCCATGATCAGGTGGTACGCCATCACCGGGTCGTCGGACAGGCGCAGCGCCGGGGAGATCAGCAGCGCGTAGCCGCCGGGGATGACCACCCCGACGGGCATCTCGGTGGTCGGCCGGCCCGCCAGCACGCGCGCGAGGACGAGGTACGAGTCCTCGTCCGCGTGCACCGACGGGTAGCTCATGTGGCGGACCAGGACCAGCCGGAAGACCAGCTGGACCAGGTAGCCCCCGATCAGGACGGCCGGCCAGAACCGTCGGTGGGTGGCTGCCCGCAGGGCCCACGCCTTCACCCGGAGAACCGGGTCGGTCTCCCCCTGGGTGCCGGTCGGCCTCGGTCTGGTCTCATCGAGGTCGTCGGGCTGCGCCTCGACGGCCTTTGCTGGACTTCGCACTGAACTCCGACTCTTCCCCTGGTTGGTCCGGCTCCGACTGCCGCCCGGCCGGTTTGTGAAGGTCACGCTAACAATCAACGCGGAGCGCACACACGCGGGTTCGAAGGCAGCACCCGAACCCCGCTTCACCCGATGGACGGGCCGGTTCCATATCACACTCGTCGCGCGACTCATCGTAGCCGTACCCCAAGAGCGTGCCACAGCTCGCCGGTGGAGCGGCTGCCGGGCCTTCCGCCGCCCACGAACCCCCGAACCCGGGCGGATATGGTGAGCACCGCGCAGTCCCCCTACCTCCACGACCACCGGCCCGGAGTCTCCTGCCCATGTCTCGCACTGCACGAAAGGGGTCGGTCCTGACGGCCGGCCCTCCCCTGTCGGAGGCCCTCGGCCGGAAGAACGGCTTCGGCCTCCTGCGGCTGGTGCTCGCCCTCGCGGTGATCTTCGCCCACGCGATGCCGCTCGGGATGGGCAAGCCCGACCTCGGACTGCTGGAGAGCCGCGGCCAGACCAACGTCGGCGCGATCGCGGTGAGCGGCTTCTTCGTGCTGTCCGGCCTGCTGATCACCCGCAGCGGCATGCGGCTGTCCCCGGCGCGCTTCCTCTGGAACCGCGCCATCCGCATCCTGCCCGGGCTGTGGGCCTGCCTGCTGCTGACCGCCTTCGTGGTCGCCCCGGTCGTGGCCTACCACCAGGGCCGGCTGGCGGGCTTCTGGTCCCACCCGGAGGGCCCGCTGGCCTACCTGAAGGCCAACTGGTCGATCGGCGTCTACCAGTGGGGGATATCGGGGCTGCTGGACCACGTCCCGCACCCCACCGCCTTCAACGGCTCGGTCTGGTCGCTCGCGTACGAGGTGCTCTGCTACCTGATGGTGGTCTCGCTGGCGGCCCTCGGCGTGCTGCGGCGGGCCCGCTGGGCCGTCACGCTGATGATCCTCGGGCTCTACGGCTACGTGGTGTACCTCGCCGCGGACTTCCACCTGCTGCGCGCCCCCGAGTACGCGCCGGCCGGCCTCCCCGGGTGGCAGCTGCCGTTCCTGGGCGGCATCAGCATGGACATGTTGATGCCGTTGGTCCTGATGTTCGGCCTCGGCGCCCTCGCCGAGCTCTACAAGGACCGGCTGCCGATCAACGCGGTGCTCGCCGTCCTGGCCGCCGCCGTCTTCCTCGGCAGCGCCCGGTACGGCGGCTTCACCGTCCTCGGCCTGCCCGCCTTCGCCTACCTGCTGATCTGGCTCGCCTGCCGGATGCCGGGCCCGCTCACCAAGGTCGGCGCCAAGGTCGACCTCTCGTACGGGGTGTACATCTACGCCTTCCCGATCCAGCAGTGCCTGGCGCTCTGGGGCGTCAACAAGCACGGCTACTGGGCCTACACCGCCGCCTCGCTGGCGCTCTCGGTCACCGCGGCGTTCTGCTCCTGGCACCTGGTGGAGAAGCCCGCGCTCAAGCTGAAGGACCTGGGCCTGCGCAAGCCCTCCCGGCCGCAGGAGGGCCCGCAGGCCGCACCCGCGCGGCCGCTGTCCGAGGTGGCGCCCTGACCGCGGGGCACCCGGAACGGCACCGGGCCCGGTACGCGGACTGCGTACCGGGCCCGGATCGTTTTCCGGAGGCCCCGGAGCGGGGCCGGCGCGGGGGCCGGCTCAGGCCCGGCGGCCGGCCACGTGGCTCAGCATCGCCCCGACCCCCCGCATGCCCGCCTTGCGGCCGGCCGCGGGGATCAGGCTGATCGCGTGCAGCCGGGACGAGACGTACCGGCGGGAGATGGCCGCGGCGCGGTGCCAGCCGTGGGCGTCCAGCCGGTCGCCCGTCTCGCGGAAGAAGCGACGGGCCTCCTCGAAGCGCTTGCCGGTGAACGCCGTGACCGAGGACTCGCTGACCGCGTGCCGCCGGTAGCTGAAGCACACCTCGGGCATCACCGCCAGCGACACCTCCGCGAGCAGCAGGTCGACGATGATCGCGAGGTCCTGGATGACCCCCAGGTCCGACCGGAAACTGGCGTTCTGGATGTCCTTGGTCCGCCAGCAGATCGACGGGAAGTACAGCCAGTCGCCGCGCATCAGGCTCATCGCGAGCGGCTCGCCGGACATCCGGACCGGCGCGGGGTTCCGCGGCGCGTACAGCCTGCGCTTGACGGTGTCCGCGAGGCTCGTCGTGGGCTGCCCGTCGGCGTCGATGACCAGCACGCCCGGCTGCACCATGCCGACGTCGGGGAAGCGCCGCAGCGCCTCCCTGATCACCCGGAGGTAGTTCGGGTGCATCAGGTCGTCGCAGCCCATGAGCACCAGGTACTCGTGCTCGGCGAGCTCGACGCAGCGGTTGAAGTTGCCGCTGACGCCGAGGTTGTTCTCGTTCCGGAAGTACCGCACCCGCGGGTCGGCGAGGGACTCGAACCAGCCCGGTACGTCCGGTTCCTTGCCATCGTCGACGACCGTCAGACGCCAGTCGTCCCCGTCCTGGGCCAGCACACTGCGGACGGCGTCCTGCATCAGCCGGACGTCGCCGTAGTACGGCATCAGGATCTCGAATCGGGACATCTGCAGGACCTAGACCTTGCCAATGAGCTCGGGCCGACGGGCGGCGGTTCGGGTGGCGGGCTCGATCGCCTTCACGTTCGCCGGCATCCGGCGGATGAGGGCGAGCAGCAGGACCAGGCCTGCCCGGGCCAGGTAGATCGTGGCCTTGATCGGGGAGGCGGACGGCGTGCCGGTGGTCCGCTCGCGCATCGCGACCGGGACCTGGCGGATCACGAAGCCGCAGCGGGCGGCGCCGACCATGCTCTCGATGGTGTCGCCCAGGTACTCGACGGGGTACCAGTGCGAGAAGAACTCGATCATCGGCTTGTTGCAGGCCTTGAAGCCCGAGGTGGTGTCGGTCAGCCGGGTCCGGGCGACCTTCGACAGCACCACGGAGAGCAGCTTCATCGCCCAGGCGCGCGGGCCGCGCACCTTGTACGAGCCCTCGCCGGCGAAGCGGGCGCCGATGACCAGGTCCGCCGTGCGGAGCTGCTCCAGCAGCGCGGGCACGTAGGCCGGGTCGTGCTGGCCGTCGGCGTCGCACTGGATCGCGACGTCGTAGTCGTGCAGGTGCGCGTAGCGGTAGCCGAAGCGCATCGCGCCGCCGACACCGAGGTTGTACGGCAGCTGGGCGACCTTGGAACCGTGGGCGGCGGCGACGGCGGCGGTGCTGTCCGTCGAACCGTCGTCGACCACCAGGGTGTCCACGCCGGGGAGCTTCTGCTGGATCTCACGGAGGATCTTGGGCAGACCCTCCGCCTCGTTCCAGGCGGGCAGGATGATCAGTACCCGCTTGCCGTCGATCATGCTTTCACCTCGGGGTCGGTCGCGCTGTTGCCCGTGCGCGCAATCGGGAAGTCATGGTGCTCGGCGAGGTGGGCTCGCATCATCGCGACGTCCTCGGCCAGGGTGCGGGTCTCGGCTTCGAGGCGGCTGGTCTCCCAGCTGAGGTGCACGCAGACCAACAGGACCAGCAGGAAGCCGGCGAACAGCACCAGGCTCACGCCGGAGGCCACGCCAAGTCGCCGTGCGGTCGAGTCCAGGAGCCGCGGGAAGAACCCCAGCGGCGCGACCACCAGACCGATTCCGAGCCAGAGCGCCGCGTACTTCTCCCGGAGCTGCTGACGGCGCAGCAGCTCCAGGATCCACACGAGCACCAGCACGCCGGTGATCGAAGTCAGCACACTCAGCTGCACGATGGATCTCGCCTTTCTCGCGTGGGTGAGGCACATAGTAGAGATGCGGAGATGACGGTCGTTCTCCGGGGGATCAGTGGTGACACTGTGATCAACCGGCGGAGACTGTGACCCGCGGAACACCGGCCTCGGCGCCGCGCACGCTACCGGCGCCGCGAAGCGCCAGCAACATGACCATGAGCACCACCAGCGGACCGGCGGTGTAGGCGGCCTCCACCCGACCGGCCGGGGAGCCCGGCAGACAGGTGACCAGCAGCAGCGTCACGGTGCCGAGCACCCAGCCGAGCAGCTGCCGGCGGTGGTGGCCGCGGGCGATGACCGCCTGGCCGACCACCGTGGCGAGCAGGTAGGCGAGGGTGCCCACCGAGAGCCAGAGGAAGTCCACCGGGCCCAGAGCATGCCGGTCCGCGTTGAACGCGACGTGAATCAGCCATGGCCCCAGGACCACGGCGGGCACTCCCCCGAGCACGCCGAGAGCCCCCACCATGGCACAGGTCTTGGTGAGGAGTTTACGGAAGCCGGACCGGTCCCCGGTCGCCACCGCCGTCGACAGCCCCGACATCAGGGAGGCCTGCAGCGCGCCGAACACGAACAGCGGGACCCGGCTGAGCACCATCGCGCCGGTGAAGGCGCCGACCAGCACGGCCTGCGAGGGCGCCAGCACCTGGATGCTGAGCACGGCGGCGTTCGCGACGAACTGCGCCAGCAGGAAGGAGAGGGTCAGCATGCCCAGCCCGCTGTACAGCTCCCGCCAGCCGACGGCCGGGCCGGGCAGCGCGATCCGCAGCGTCCGCGGCAGGCTCACCAGCACGGCCAGCACCGGGGAGACGGCCAGGACCAGGCTGAACGCGAGCGCGGAGTGCACGCCCGCCAGGAGCAGGCCGACCGAGAGGACCATCCGCAGCAGGCCGTCCAGCCCCAGCTGGAGGCCGTACGCGCCGAAGTGACCGAGTCCGGCCAGCACCCCGCGGGTCAGGTAGCAGGCGGCCGGTCCGACGAAGGCGGCGGCCAGCGCCACCACCAGGCCCCGGTCGCCGTGGAAGAACGTGTCGGCGATCTGCCGGGAGAACACCCCCAGCCCGGTGAGCACCACCAGCAGCAGCCCGCCGGTCAGCACGGCCGCCTTGCGCAGCACCGGGCCCGCGCCCTCGCCCCGGGCGGCCCGGGCGGCGATCACCCGGGTCAGCTCCTGCTCGACCGGGAAGAACAGCCCGAGCGCGAAGGACATCGCCAGCGTCCACAGGACGTTGACCTCGGCGATCGAGTCCCGGTCGAGCGCGTGCCCGGCCACCCCGAGGTGCACGTACGAGGCCACCCCGAGGACGACCGTCCCGACGCCGACCGCCAGCAGTCCCGGCGGCAGCGCGCGGGTCAGCCGGCCGAGCACGCCGCTCACCGCTCGGCCGCGGGGCGCAGTGCCCGGAACGCCGGGCGCTCCAGGGCCTCGGCCAGCATGGCCCGCCACTCGGGCAGCGGCGCCAGTCCGGCGGCGGCCCAGCGGTCGTGGGCCAGCACGCTGTAGGCGGGGCGGACGGCCGGGCGCACGAACGCCTCCGAGGTGGTCGGGCGGATCCGCTCCGGGTCGAGCCCGCTCAGCGCGTAGCTCTCGCGGGCCAGTCCGAACCAGGTGGTCCGGCCTCTCGCGGTGCCGTGGTAGACCCCGGCCGGAGCCCGCCCGGCGAGGGCGGCCCGGCCGAGCTCGACCAGCCGGCCGGCCAGCGCGTACGACCAGGTCGGCTGGCCGTGCTGGTCGTCGACGACGTCCAGGGTGTCCCGCTGGGCGGCCAGCTTGAGCATGGTGGCCACGAAGTTCGGGCCGTGCTCGCCGTACAGCCAGGCGGTGCGCACCACGTAGCCGTGCTCCGGGAGGAGCTCGGCCACGGCCCGCTCCCCCACCAGCTTGCTCCGGCCGTACGCGTTGACCGGCGAGGTCGGGGCGTCCTCCGGGCAGGGCTCGGTGGCGTCGCCGGGCAGGACGTAGTCGGTGGAGACGTGCAGCAGCCGGGCGCCGGCGGCGGCGCAGGCCGCCGCCAGGTGGCGGACGCCGGTGCCGTTGACGGCGGTGGCGGCCTCCTCCTCGGCCTCCGCCGCGTCGACGTTCGTCCACGCGGCGCAGTTGACCACGATGTCGTGGCCCTCGACGGCGGCCCGCACGGCGGCGGCGTCGGTGATGTCGAGGTCGGCCCGGCGCAGCGCGGTGACCTCGGCGGTCGGGTCGGCGGCCAGCACCGACAGCAGGTCCTGCCCGAGCATCCCGGCCGCGCCGGTGACCAGCCAGCGCACGGGCCCGGCGGCGTTCGCGGTCACTTGGCCAGGGCCGCCTTCTGCTTCAGCGGCTCCCACCAGGCGCGGTTCTCGCGGTACCAGGCGATGGTCGCGGCGAGGCCGTCCTCGAAGCGGACCTGCGGCTCGTAGCCGAGCTCCTCACGGATCTTGCTGATGTCGATCGAGTAGCGCAGGTCGTGGCCCTTGCGGTCCTCGACGTGCCGGACCATGTCCCAGCCGGCGCCGGCGGCCTCCAGCAGCAGGCCGGTCAGCTCCTTGTTGGTCGCCTCGGTGCCGCCGCCGATGTTGTAGACCTCGCCGGCCCGGCCGCCGCGCATGACCAGCTCGATGCCCCGGCAGTGGTCCGAGACGTGCAGCCAGTCGCGGACGTTGCCACCGTCGCCGTACAGCGGCACCTGCTTGCCGTCGATCAGGTTGGTGGTGAACAGCGGGATGACCTTCTCCGGGAACTGGTAGTGCCCGTAGTTGTTGGAGCAGCGGGTCACCACGACGTCCATGCCGTGGGTGCGGTGGTAGGCCAGCGCCAGCAGGTCGGAGGAGGCCTTGGAGGCCGAGTACGGGGAGTTCGGCACCAGCGGCCAGGTCTCGGTCCAGGAGCCCTCGCTGATCGAGCCGTACACCTCGTCGGTGGAGATGTGCACGAAGCGGCCGACGCCGTGCTTGCGGGCCGCGTCCAGCAGGACCTGGGTGCCCACGACGTTGGTCAGCACGAACGGGCCCGCGCCGGCGATCGACCGGTCCACGTGGGACTCGGCGGCGAAGTGCACCACCACGTCGTGGCCTGGCATCACCTCGTCGACGGCGTCCGTGTCGCAGATGTCGCCCTGGACGAAGGTGTAGCCCGGGTGGTCCGCCACCGGGGCCAGGTTCTCCAGGACGCCCGAGTAGGTGAGCTTGTCAAAGACGGTGATCCGGGCGCTCTCGTCCGCTCCCAGGAGCTGACGGACGAACTCCGAACCGATGAATCCGGCGCCGCCGGTCACGAGGATGCGCATAATGCGCGTAGTCTACCGTCGCCGATCGGCCCCCTCGAACGGCCCTGGACGGGCCGTCCCCGGCTCTCACTTAAGCTGCTCGCATGCGTGGAATCCTCCTGGCCGGCGGGACCGGCTCGCGCTTGTGGCCACTCACTCGGGCGGTCTCGAAGCAGCTGCTCCCGGTCTTCGACAAGCCGATGATCTACTACCCGCTCTCCACCCTGGTGATGGCGGGGATCAGCGAGATCCTGATCATCACCACCCCCGCCGACCGCGAACAGTTCGAACGCCTGCTGGGCGACGGCTCGCAGTTCGGCCTCAAGCTGGAGTACGCCGTCCAGGAGAAGCCCGAGGGCATCGCCCAGGCCTTCGTGCTCGGCGCGGACTTCATCGGCGACGACTCGGTCGCCCTCATCCTCGGCGACAACATCTTCCACGGCAGCGGCCTCGGCACGCGGCTGGCCGAGCACACCGACGCCCCCGGCGGCCGGGTCTTCGCCTACCCGGTGGCCGACCCGACCGCGTACGGCGTGGTCGAGTTCGACGAGCACGGCCAGGCGATCTCCATCGAGGAGAAGCCCGAGAAGCCCAAGTCCCGCTACGCCGTCCCCGGCCTCTACTTCTACGACAACCAGGTCGTGGAGATAGCCCGCGGCCTCAAGCCCAGCGCGCGCGGCGAGCTGGAGATCACCGCGGTCAACGACGCCTACCTGCGCCGGGGCGAACTGAACGTCACCATCCTGGATCGCGGCACGGCCTGGCTGGACACCGGCACCTTCGTCTCGATGGTGCAGGCCTCGGAGTTCGTCCGGGTCATCGAGGAGCGCCAGGGCTTCAAGATCGGCTGCATCGAGGAGGCCGCCTGGCGGGCCGGCCTGATCGGCTCCGAGCAGCTGCGCGAGCTCGCCGAGCCACTGCTGAAGAGCGGCTACGGCCAGTACCTGCTGGCCCTGCTGGACGAGGAGGACGCCCGGTGAAGTTCCGCGAACTGAGCATCGAGGGCCTGGTCGAGGTCACCCCGCAGCTGCACGGCGACCCGCGCGGCATGTTCACCGAGTGGTACCGCTTCGACCGGCTCGCCGAGGTCGTCGGGCACCCGCTGCGGCTGGCCCAGGCCAACCTCTCGGTCTCCTCGCGCGGCGTGGTCCGCGGCATCCACTTCGCCGACGTGCCGCGCGGCCAGGCCAAGTACGTGACCTGCGTGCGCGGCGCCGTGCTGGACGTGATCGTGGACCTGCGGGTCGGCTCGCCGACCTTCGGCCGTTGGGAGGGCGTCCGCCTCGACGACGTGGACCGCCGCTCGGTCTACATCCCCGAGGGCCTCGGCCACGGCTTCTGCGCGCTGACCGACGACGCCACGCTCTCGTACCTGTGCTCCGAGACGTACAACCCGACCGGCGAGCACTCGGTCCACCCGCTCGACCCCGACCTGGGCATCGAGTGGCCGGCCGAGGAGGCCCTGCTGTCGGCCCGCGACGCGGCCGCGCCGTCACTGGCGGAGGCGGTCTCCACCGGCCTGCTGCCGGTGTACGAGGAGTGCAAGGCGTTCACCGAGAGCCTGCGCACCCAGGGCTGAGGCCCCGCCACGACGCACGAAGGCCCGGCCGGAGGAATCCGGCCGGGCCTTCGCACGTCCCGGTCACTTGTCCCGGAACACCCAGTACTTGTAGCCGAAGTAGTTCACCAGCGACAGGACCACCAGCGGAATGGCCCTGGCGAGCAGGTAGAACAGGCCGAGTTTCACGAGCCCGCCCACCAGCAGCACGGTGCTGATCCAGTTGGCGGACGCGAGCAGCATGTAGCGCACGGTCTGCTTCCCGACCGGCGACGAGCTCCCGAACGCCCAGATCCGGTTGAGCAGGAAGTTCACGGTGAATCCGGCCAGGACGCCGCAGAGCGTGGACAGGGCCAGGGGCAGGCGCAGGACGCCGTGCAGCACGTACAGGGTCCCCATGTCGATCACCGTGCTGGTGACACCGCTGGCCAGGAAGCGCACGGCACTATGGCCGAGAAGTCCGGCAACGCGGCCCTTCGCGGAGGTTTCGGACGCTTCCGCGGGCAAATCCAGTGAAGTCACGGGGGAATCGTAAGGGGCGGGGGGAGTCCAGGCATACAGGTGTCCGGCCGAACCGGTTCCCGTACCCGATATCTTGGTCGCGTGTCCAGATACTCCCCAGCCGTTGCGGCGCCGTCAGTCCCCCCCGCGCAGAGGTCGGACGGCGGTTCCGCCCGCCCGGGCCGCCGGCTGTTCCGACGGACCTGGTGGACCGCGTTCATCGGTTTCTTCCTGGTCTGCGCCGGCTGGGTCCTGGCGTCCCCCTACGACGCCAGCCCGGACGAGCGGGAGCACATCATCCGCGCGGTCGGGGTGGCCCGGGGCGAGTTCGCGCCCAAGCCCGAGGCCGCGGGCGGCGGCACCGGCGCCTTCCAGCACGTGCCGGCCTCCATCGTCCGGGACAACTGCTGGTGGTTCGACGCCACCAAGCCGGCGACCTGCGCCGAGCCGCCCGGCGGCGACCAGACGGTCGAGCGGGTGGCGACCAGGGCCGGCCGGTACAACCCGCTCTACTACGCGCTCGTCGGCTGGCCGATGGCGATCTGGCCCAACTGGCTCGGCCTCACCCTGGGCCGGCTGATCAGCGCGGGCCTGGTCTCGGCCCTGCTCGCCTCCGCCGCGCACAGTGCCGTCGCCTGGACCCGGCACCGGCTCGCGGCGGCCGGGATCCTGGTCGCGGTCACCCCGATCACCCTGCACCTGTCCGGCTCGATCAACCCCAACGGGTTCGAGATCGCGGCCGGCGTGGCACTGATCGCGGCCCTCATCCCGACCATGCTCGACCCCGAGCAGCCGCTGCGCCGCGCGGCGATGGTGCAGATCGGCATCGCCGGCTCGGTGGTCATGACGTGCCGCGCGCTCGGACCGGTCTGGTGCACGGCGATCCTCGGGATCATGCTGATCCCGGTCACCCGGGAGCGGCTGCGGCAGCTGCTGCGCTTCCGGCCCGCGTGGTGGGCGGCGGCGGCCCTGGCGGTCGCCGGCGCGGCCGGGGCGCTGTGGACGGTGGCCATGAAGGCCTCCGAGATGATGGCCGTCCAGGTGCCGCCGGGCATCACCGTGCCCAAGGCGATCCGGCACGAGGTGATCGTGCGCTGGCCGGAGTACTTCGTCGAGATGGTCGGGGTGCCCTCCTGGCTGGACACGCACCTGCCCGGAACGGCCTACGACTTCTGGTTCCTGGCCATCGGCTGCCTGGTCCTGCCGGCCCTCGCGTTCGGCACCTGGAGCGACCGCTGGCGGCTGTTCGCCTTCTTCCTCGCCCCGTTCGCGGTGCTCACGCTCTCGGACGCGCTGGCGGCGCACAAGGTCGGCTTCGCCGGCCAGGGCCGGTACATGCTGCCGGTCGCCGTCGGGGTGCCGATGCTCGCGGCCTTCGTGCTCGGGCAGCGCGGCAAGCTCGACGACGCCCGCACGGCCTCGCTGGTCCGCATGGTGGCCCTGGTGGTGCTGCCGCTCCAGCTGGCCTTCCTGGGGTACACGATGATCCGCTGGCAGTCCGGCGTCGGCACCTCGGTGGACTTCACTCCGCTGAACCCGCTGGCCGGCAGCTGGCACCCGCCGGCGGGCTCGGCGACCGCGCTGCTGACCGCCGCGGCGGGCTGTGTGATGCTCGGGGTCTGGGCCTGGACGAGCACCGGCCGCCGGGCCGCGGCCGTCGGGGAACCGCGGCCCGCCGAGGTCAGCGCTTCCTGAAGACCCACACCTTGAGGAGGACGAACCGGGCCACGGTGGCGAGACCGTTCGCCGCCACGAGCCCGGTCACCTCCACCACCCGGGACGCGTGCGGCACGGCCGCCCCCAGCAGCGCCAGGGCACCGCTGCTGAGGCCGAGGCCGATCAGGAACGCGACCGCGCCCTGGAGCTGGTGGCGCACCGCGCCGTCCGAGCCGGTGATGCCGAAGGTGAAGCGGCGGTTGGCCGCGGTGTTGGCCACCGCGCTGACCGCGAGCGCGACCAGGTTGGCGACCTGCGACGAGGTGACCGGGCGCAGGGCGACGAACAGGGCCAGGTAGAAGAGGGTGCTGAGCACCCCGATGACCAGGAAGGACGGCAGCTGCCGCCGGACCTGGCCCGGTGCGGCGGCCGGCCCCGCGGGGGCGTCCGGGCCGCCGGGGGCGTCGGGGCTGCCGTGCCCGTCGCGGCCCGTGGAGAGCATCTCGTTCACTCGCCCGTACCGAACCGGTCCTGGTCCTCGGCCGAGTCGTAGCCGACGAAGTAGGCCGGCCTGGCCTGGACGGCCGAGTAGATCCGGCCGACGTACTCGCCGAGCAGTCCGACGCAGACCAGCTGCACGGCGCCGATGAACAGCATCCCTATGAACAGCGAGGACCAGCCGGGCACGGTGGAGCCGAGCGCGTAGGCGACCGTGGTGTAGAGCGCCAGCGCGATGCAGACCAGGAAGCTGAACAGCCCGAGCCAGGTGGCCAGCCGCAGCGGGGACGCGGAGAAGTTGGTGACGCTGTCCAGCGCCAGCCGGACCATCTTGGACAGCGGGTAGTGGGTGCTGCCCGCGACCCGCTCCTCGCGCACGTAGACCACCTCGCCGCTGGGGAAGCCCAGCCACGGCACCAGCAGCCGGTAGACCGGCTGGTGCTCGGGCATCGCCTTCAGCGCGTCCACCGCGGACCGGCTGAGCAGCCGGTAGTCCCCGGCCTGGTTGGGCATCCGCTTGCCGACGAGCTTGCGCATCAGCCAGTAGTACGCCCCGGCGCTGTGCCGCTTGAAGAAGGTGTCGGTGCCGCGGTCGCCGCGCACCCCGTAGACGATGTCGAGGCCCTGCTCACGGGCGAGCTCCAGCATCTCCGGGATCTTCTCCGGCGGGTCCTGGAGGTCGGCGTCGATGGAGACGACGTAGTCGCCGAAGGCGCGGTGGATGCCGGCGGTGAGGGCGGCCTGGTGCCCGGAGTTGCGGGCGAAGCGGACGATGCGGAACTCCGGCCAGTCCTGGCGGATCTTCCGCATGAGCACCGGTGTCGCGTCGGTGCTGCCGTCGTCGACGCCGACCACCTCGTAGGCCGCGTCCAGCCCGTCGAGGATCGGCCGCAGCCGTTCGACGGTCAGCGGGAGCGCCTCCTGCTCGTTGTAGATCGGAATCACGACCGACAACAGCGGTGCCGTTGACATGCGTTGGGTCCCACTTTCCGCGACGGCGGGAGCTTGGTTGGTGGCCCGACCATAACAGTCTGCGATGAGCGGCCGGTGAAAGGAGGCCCGCTCCCGTGAGGGCCGCATGAAGGTCGAAGGGCCCCGCGCACCCAGGGGTGCGCGGGGCCCTTCGGACTCAGCCTGTACGGAGCAGGCAGGTCAGATCGTCAATTACTTGATGATCTTGGTGACCTGGCCGGCGCCGACGGTGCGGCCACCCTCACGGATGGCGAACTTCAGGCCCTCCTCCATGGCGATCGGCTGGATCAGCGCGACGGTCATGGCGGTGTTGTCGCCCGGCATGACCATCTCGGTGCCCTCGGGGAGGGTCACGACGCCGGTCACGTCCGTGGTACGGAAGTAGAACTGCGGGCGGTAGTTGTTGAAGAACGGGGTGTGACGGCCACCCTCGTCCTTCGACAGGATGTAGGACTGGGCCTCGAAGTCGGTGTGCGGCGTGACCGAACCCGGCTTGATGATGACCTGGCCGCGCTCGACGTCCTCGCGCTTGATGCCACGGAGGAGCAGACCGACGTTCTCACCGGCCTGGCCCTCGTCGAGCAGCTTGCGGAACATCTCGATGCCGGTGACCGTGGTGGTGGTCTTGGTCTCCTTGATGCCGATGATGTCGACAGTCTCGTTGACCTTGAGGATGCCACGCTCGATACGACCGGTGACGACGGTGCCACGACCGGTGATCGTGAAGACGTCCTCGATCGGCATCAGGAACGGCTGGTCCACGGCGCGGGCCGGGGTCGGGATGCTCTCGTCGACCGCGTGCATGAGGCCGAGGAGCTTCTCGCCCCACTCCTTGTCGCCCTCCAGCGCCTTCAGCGCGGAGACGCGGACGACCGGCAGGTCGTCGCCCGGGAACTCGTACTCGGAGAGGAGCTCACGGACCTCGAGCTCGACGAGCTCCAGGATCTCCTCGTCGTCCACCATGTCGGCCTTGTTCAGGGCGACGACGATGTAGGGGACGCCGACCTGGCGGGCCAGGAGGACGTGCTCCTTGGTCTGCGGCATCGGGCCGTCGGTGGCGGCGACGACGAGGATCGCACCGTCCATCTGGGCCGCACCGGTGATCATGTTCTTGATGTAGTCCGCGTGACCCGGGCAGTCGACGTGGGCGTAGTGACGCGCCTCGGTCTGGTACTCGACGTGCGCGATCGAGATGGTGATACCGCGCTGCCGCTCCTCCGGCGCCTTGTCGATCTGGTCGAACGGCGTGAAGGGGTTGATGTCCGGGTACGCGTCGTGCAGCACCTTGGTGATCGCCGCGGTAAGGGTCGTCTTACCGTGGTCGATGTGACCAATGGTGCCGATGTTGACGTGGGGCTTCGTCCGCTCGAACTTCGCCTTCGCCACTGCAGTCCTCCTGAGGACAGATCCTGTACGCCGTGCTGACGTCAGTTGGTCTTGATCGGGCTTGGCCCGCGGTGCCGGAGCACCGCGTACCGTCCCGCGGGTGGGGGCCGGAGGCCCCGGGAGGATCCGTCCGGATCCTCCCGGGTCGCCTCCTAATAGCCTAAGGGGTCGGAATCATCCCGAATGGCGGGCTGGTTCCGGGGCCGGCTGGGCCGGACCTACTCGCCCTTGGACTTGGCGATGATCTCCTCAGCCACGGCCTTGGGGACCTCGGCGTACGAGTCGAACTGCATCGAGTAGCTGGCGCGACCAGAGGTCTTGCTGCGCAGGTCACCGACGTAGCCGAACATCTCGGAGAGGGGCACCAGCGCCGTGACGACGCGGGCACCGTGACGCTCGTCCATGGACCGGATCTGGCCACGGCGAGAGTTGATGTCACCGATCACGTCGCCCATGTAGTCCTCGGGCGTGGTGACCTCGACGGCCATCATCGGCTCGAGGATGACCGGCTTGGCCTTCCTCGCGCCTTCCTTGAAGGCCATCGAGCCGGCGATCTTGAACGCGAGCTCGGAGGAGTCGACGTCGTGCGACTGACCGTCGAGCAGGCTCACGCGGACACCCTGCAGCGGGTAGCCGGCGAGAACACCGAACTCCATGGCCTCCTGGCAACCGGCGTCGACCGACGGGATGTACTCCCGCGGAACGCGGCCACCCGTGACCTTGTTGACGAACTCGTAGCCCTCGGCCTGCTCGAGCGGCTCGATCGCGATCTGCACCTTGGCGAACTGACCGGAACCACCGGTCTGCTTCTTGTGGGTGTAGTCGATGCGCTCGACGGCCTGACGGATCGTCTCGCGGTACGCGACCTGCGGCTTGCCGACGTTGGCCTCGACCTTGAACTCACGCTTCATACGGTCGACCAGCACCTCGAGGTGCAGCTCGCCCATACCCGCGATGATGGTCTGGCCGGTCTCCTCGTCCGTGTTGACCTGGAAGGACGGGTCCTCCTCGGCGAGACGCTGGATGGCAACACCCAGCTTCTCCTGGTCACCCTTGGACTTGGGCTCGATCGCGACGCGGATGACCGGGGCCGGGAAGTCCATGGACTCCAGGACGACCGGGTTCTTCTCGTCGGACAGCGTCTCACCGGTGGTGGTCTGCTTCAGGCCCATGACGGCGACGATGTCGCCGGCGCCCACCGACTCGATCTCCTCACGCTTGTTCGCGTGCATGCGGTAGATCTTGCCGATGCGCTCCTTCTTGCCCTTGACGGCGTTCAGCACGGAGCTGCCCGACTCGAGGCGACCGGAGTAGATCCGGACGAAGGTGAGCTTGCCCAGGTGCGGGTCGGACATGATCTTGAACGCCAGCGCGGACAGCGGCTCGTCGTCCGACGCCTTGCGGGAGATCTTCGTCTCGGGGTCGTTGGGCTTGGTGCCCTCGACCGACTCGATGTCCAGCGGCGACGGCAGGTACTTCACGACCGCGTCGAGCAGGGGCTGAACGCCCTTGTTCTTGAAGGCGGTGCCACAGAAGATCGGGGTGAAGTCCGAGTTCAGGGTGCCCTTGCGGATCGCGGTCTGCAGCAGCTCGACCGGGATGTCCTCGCCCTCGAGGGCGAGCTCCATGATCTCGTCGCTGATGTTCGAGACCGTGTCGATCAGCTGCTCGCGGTACTCGTCGGCCTGCTCCTGCAGCTCGGCCGGGATGTCGACGATGTCGTACATCTCGCCCTTGGCGGCCTCGGCGGACCAGACCAGCGCCTTCATGCGGACCAGGTCGACGACGCCCTGGAAGTCCGACTCGGCACCGATCGGGAGCTGCATGACCAGCGGGGTGGCGCCGAGGCGGTCCACGATGGTCTTGACGCAGAAGAAGAAGTTCGCGCCCGTGCGGTCCAGCTTGTTGATGAAGCAGATGCGCGGGACGCCGTAGCGGTCAGCCTGCCGCCACACGGTCTCGGACTGGGGCTCGACACCGGCGACACCGTCGAACACCGTCACGGCACCGTCGAGGACGCGCAGCGAACGCTCCACCTCGACGGTGAAGTCGACGTGACCCGGGGTGTCGATGATGTTGATGGTGTTGTCGACGTCATCGACCGTCCAGTGACAGGTCGTCGCGGCCGACGTGATCGTGATGCCGCGCTCCTGCTCCTGCTCCATCCAGTCCATGGTGGCAGCGCCATCGTGGACCTCACCGATCTTGTACGAGACACCGGTGTAGAACAGGATCCGCTCGGTGGTGGTGGTCTTGCCCGCGTCGATGTGCGCCATGATCCCGATGTTGCGGACCCTGGCGAGGTCAAGGGAGGTTGCAGCCATGGTGGCTCGTTCTCTCTCTGTCTAGTGACGGGGTAGGGACTACCAGCGGTAGTGCGCGAAGGCCTTGTTGGACTCGGCCATCTTGTGGGTGTCCTCGCGACGCTTCACGGAAGCGCCCAGGCCGTTGCTGGCGTCGAGGATCTCGTTCATCAGGCGCTCGGTCATGGTCTTCTCGCGACGGGCGCGGGAGTAACCGACCATCCAGCGCAGCGCCAGGGTGCTGGCGCGGCCCGGACGGACCTCGACCGGAACCTGGTAGGTCGCGCCACCGACACGGCGGGACTTGACCTCGAGGGCCGGCTTGACGTTCTCCAGCGCGCGCTTCAGCGTCACGACGGGGTCCGAGCCGGTCTTCTCACGGACGCCCTCGAGGGCGCCGTAGACGATCCGCTCGGCGGTGGAGCGCTTGCCGTGCAGCAGGATCTTGTTGACCAGCTGGGTGACGACCGGGGAGCCGTAAACCGGGTCGATGATGACCGGGCGCTTCGGGGCGGGGCCCTTACGAGGCATTCTTACTTCTCCTTCTTGGCGCCGTAGCGGCTGCGAGCCTGCTTGCGGTTCTTGACACCCTGGGTGTCAAGCGAACCGCGGATGATCTTGTAGCGGACACCAGGAAGGTCCTTCACACGACCACCGCGCACCAGCACGATGGAGTGCTCCTGCAGGTTGTGGCCCTCGCCCGGGATGTAAGCGGTGACCTCGATCCCGCTGGTGAGGCGCACACGGGCGACCTTACGAAGGGCCGAGTTCGGCTTCTTCGGGGTGGTCGTGTACACACGCGTGCAGACCCCACGGCGCTGCGGGGAGCCCTTCAGCGCGGGAGTCTTGTTCTTCTCGACCTTGTCCTGCCGGCCCTTTCGGACCAGCTGCTGGATCGTAGGCACCGTTTCTCCGTTTTCTGTGTGCCAAGGCTTGGTGGAACTAACCTGCGATGTCTCCCTCGCACACGACCCCGTGGTCGACCCACGCGGTCGGGTGTGTTGGGCTTTTTCCGACACGGAATCCCATGGCTGATGTACACGGCGCTCTACGCGCGGCGCGCTGTGAGGCGCTCCGGCTCGGCGCGGCGACCGGTGTGCATGCACGCACAAGGACCCGGGGACACCCCAGGCACAAGGTCAGAGCGTACCTAGCGCATGGGGCTCGGTCAAAACAAATGCAACGCCGCAGGTCGCCGCCTTCGGCCGGGCGTCACGCGGGTGTCCCGCACGTGACCGTCCGGTGTCGGGCCGTCTCCACCCGCTCTACCACAGGCGCCGGGCACCCGCCACCGGACGGGCGGGCGGGCCCGGCGGACGGCCGGGGGCGGACGGGCGGGGACCCCAGTGGACGGCCCGGCGGGCGGGCGGCCGGGGGCGGGCGCCGCTACGCGAAGCCCATCAGGACCACCAGGGTCCAGAACGCGGTGCCCATGTAGCCGAACACCAGGCCGAGGACGGCCGCCCAGTCGCCCTCCAGGTTGCGGGTACGGACCTGCGAGCGGGCGATGTGGCCGACGAAGACCGCCGGCAGGGAGAGGCCCGTCACACTCAGGACCAGGGAGAGCACCGCCAGCACGCTGGTGGGGCGGGGCTGCGGGGGCGGGGCGGGCAGGAATGTGGCCGGAACGGGCGGCCCGCTCGGGAGCGGCGACACCATCGGGCCGGACGGCAGGTCGGCCACCAGCGCGGCCAGCTGGCCGTAGGTCTGCGCCGCGGCCACCGCCTCGTGCCGCTGCTCGTACTCCTGGACGGACAGCCGGCCCTCGGCGAACGCCGCCTTGAGCACGTCCAACGTCCGGTCGCGGTCCGCGTGGCCCGCCCGCATCGCGGCCTGCGGGGACGGCGCCGGCTGCCAGCCGACGACCGGACCGCCGCCCTGGCCGTGCCCCTGACCGTGGCCCTGCCCCGGGCCGTGCTTGTGACCGGGACCGGGTTCGCCCCACGGTTGAACGGACATCCGCCACCTCCCGGTCGCGCGGCACCCCCGCGCACGCTCACTGCTCCTCATAGTGCAGGACGAACAAGCGAACTGAGTAGTTGCCAATTCGGCCCGATCCCCGTCGGAACCGGTTCCCGGGCGGCGTGCCTCACCCGTTCGGCGGACACGCTCAGGGGATCCTCAACTCGGGCGACAGCCCGTCCGGGCGGTGACAGGCTGAACCGGAGAGTTCCGTGCACCACACGATGCGTGCACCCACGAGCAGAGAAGGCAGCGATGCAGGCGTCAGAACCACCGTCCTCCGACCTCCCGGGGCCGGGCACCCCGTCCGCCGTCAGCATCCGGGGGCTGTGGAAGCACTTCGGCGCCCAGGCCGCCGTGGCCGGGCTGAGCCTGGAGCTGCCGACCGGCTCGTTCATCGGCCTGGTCGGCCCGAACGGCGCCGGCAAGACCACCACGCTGTCGATGGCCACCGGACTGCTGCGGCCCGACCAGGGCACCGTCCTGGTCCACGGCACCGACGTGTGGGCCGACCCGGTCACCGTGAAGGCCCGGATCGGCATCCTGCCCGAGGGCCTGCGGATGTTCGAGCGGCTCAGCGGACGCGAACTCCTCCAGTACACCGGGCGGCTGCGCGGCCTGCCCGGCGCCGAGGTGGACCGCCGCGCCGAGGAACTGCTGACCGTCCTGGACCTCGGCCGGGACGCCGACAAGCTGGTCGCCGACTACTCCACCGGCATGCGCAAGAAGATCGGCCTGGCGGCCGCCCTGCTGCACAACCCCGACGTGCTGTTCCTCGACGAGCCCTTCGAGGGCGTCGACCCGGTCTCCGCGCAGACCATCCGCGGCGTGCTGAAGCGCTACGCGGCGGCCGGCTCCACGGTCGTCTTCTCCAGCCATGTGATGGAGCTGGTCGAGCAGCTCTGCGACTGGGTCGCGGTGGTCGACGCGGGCCGGGTGATCGCCCAGGGCCCGCTGGACTCGGTCCGGGGCGGGCGCAGCCTGCACGAGGCGTTCCTCGACCTGATCGGGGTGCGCGAGGACGACGGGCAGGCGCTCGGCTGGCTCGGCGGCGGCCGGGCCCCGGTCGAGGACGGGCAGCTCGGGAGCGGGCCGGTCGGCGGCGGACCGGTCGGCGGCGGGCAGCTCGGGGGCGGGCAGCTCGGGGGCGGGCAGTGAGTGCGGCCGTGCCCCACCCGGTGCCCGACGGGCGGACGGTGGTCCGCGCCCTGGTGGCGCTCAAGCTGCGGCTCCTGCGCAACGGGCTGCGGCGCAGCCCCGGCCGGACGGCCGTCTACGTGATCGGCGGCGTCGTCGGCCTGGCCTTCGCGGGCGGCGTCGCCGTCGCCATGACCGCCATGAACGGCCGCTTCGCGGGCTCCGGGGACGCCGGGGTGATGCTGGTCGGCGTGCTGGCCCTCGGCTGGGCCGCGCTGCCGCTGTTCCTGTTCTCCAGCGACGAGAGCGCCGACCCGACCCGGCTCACCATGCTGCCGCTGCGGCCCGGCCCGCTGCTGCGCGGCTCGCTGCTGGCCGCGCTGGTCGGGCCCGGGCCGCTGATCAACCTGGTGCTGGTCACCGGCGCGGTGCTGGCCGGCGCCGACGGCGGCGCCTCGGCCGCGGTCGCGGTGGTCGGCGTACCGCTCGCGCTGCTGTGCCTGGTCACGCTCTCCCGGGCGGTCGCGGCCGGCAACGCCCGGATGCTCTCCAGCCGCCGCGGCAAGGACTTCGCGATCTTCGGCGGGCTGGCCTTCGCCCTGCTGATCCAGGCCGCCAACGTCGGCTCGCAGAGCGTCTTCGGCCGGCCCGGCAAGGAGATCGACCTCAGCCCGCTGAAGCCGATCGCCTCGGTGCTGCGCTGGATACCCCCGATCAGCGCGGCGGACGCGCCGCGCACCGCCGGCGAGGGCCGGTACGGGCTGGCACTGCTGCAGCTCGCCGCGACCGGCGTGCTGCTGCTCCTGCTGCTGCGCTGGTGGCGGAGCAGCCTCCAGGAGCTGATGGTCACCGCCGACTCCTCCACCCTGGAGGTGGCCCGCGGCGTGCAGCGCTCGCGCGGCCGGGCCTTCCTGCCGAAGGGCCGGACCGGCGCGGTGATGCAGCGCCACCTGCGGTACGCCTGGCGCGAGCCCCGGGCCAAGGCCGCGCTGTTCACCAGCATCGGCATGACGGTGGTGATCTGCCTGCTGTCGATGGTCCAGGGCTGGGCGAGCGTCTACCTGCTGGCGATGACCGGGACGTTCCTCGGACTCCAGATGCTCAACCTGTTCGGCATGGACGGCTCGGCGTTCTGGATGGTCGCCGCCACCCTGCGCACCCCGGCCGACGCCCGGGACGAACTGCGCGGGCGGGCGTACGCGGTGCTGTCGTACGCGGTCCCGGTGACGGTGCTGCTCGGACTGCTGCTGGCCGCCGTCACCGGCCAGTGGGGCGAACTGCCGGCCGCGGTCGGCCTGGCGTTCGCGCTGCTCGGCTGCGGGGTGGCGCTCGGCGCGCTGTTCAGCGTGCTGGTGCCGTACACGATGCCCGCCGACAGCAACCCGATGCGCAACGCCGCCCCCGGGCAGAGCGGGCTGGTCCTGCTGAACTCCTTCGGCTCGATGATCGGCGTCGCCCTGCTGGCCCTGCCGGTGGTCGGCTACCTCGGCTGGGCGCTGCTCTCGGACGCGCCCAGCTGGCCGGTGCTGCTGGTCGGCCCGCTCTACGGCGCGCTGGTCGCCGTCCTCGGCGTGCGAATGGCGGCCACCCGGCTGCTGGAGCGCGCCCCGGAGATCCTGGCCAAGGCCGTCGAGCGCTAGGCCGAAACGCTTCTCCAGGCGCCCGGTCCCGTCCAGGGGCCGGGCGCCGCCGCTTCTCCCGACGGCTCCCGTCGCGGCTCCGGCATCATGGACGGGAGGAACCGGACCGTCGACGAGAGCAGGGACACACCGTGGGCAAGCGCGCGCAGCAGGACGGCGGGGACGCCGGGGCACTGCTGGAGCAGGCGGTGCGGGCGGTGCTGACGGCCCCGGACGACCGGCTGGACCTCGCACTGGACACCGGGGCCTCGCTGCTGGCCGCCTCGGCCGGGCAGTGGCCGGCGGTCAGCCGGGCCCTGCTGGGCCACGCGGACACCACCGTCGGCCGCTGCTGGTCCGCCGGGTGGCGCCCGGCCGACCTGGCGCGGGTGGTGCGGCGCGGCCTGAAGCCCGTCCACCTGGCCCTCGCGGTCGACCTGATCGCCGCCGAGGGCCGCCGCCACCCCGCGGCGGCCCTCGACCGGCGCTGGCACGAGCAGCTGCGCGAGCTGGAGGCCGACGTCTGGTGGCCCGGCGACGAGCAGTACCTCGGCGCCTTCGCCGAGCAGCACCGGCTGGATCGTTTCGCCCTGGCCACCGCCGCCCTGGAGCTGCTGCGCACCTGGGGCCGGCTGCCGCACATCGCGCCGGTCGGGCCGGTGCCCGGGCAGGCCGTGCCGCAGCGCTTTGAAGCGCAGTCCACCGGGCCGGTGACCGGCGCGCCCCGGATGCTGAGCCGGATCCGGGCACTGCTGGCCAAGGCCGAGTCCACCGAGTACCCGGAGGAGGCCGAGGCGCTGACCGCCAAGGCCCAGCAGCTGATGGCCCAGCACAGCATCGACGAGGCGCTGCTGGCCGCCTCCGGTGCCGACCGCGACGCCCCGGCGGCGCTGCGGATCGGGGTGGACAACCCGTACGAGGGCCCCAAGACGATGCTGCTGGACGCGGTCGCGGCGGCCAACCGGTGCCGGGTGGTGTGGGCGAAGGAGTTCGGCTTCTGCACCGTGGTCGGCTTCGACGGGGACCTGGACGGCGTCGAACTGCTCTACACCTCGCTGCTGGTGCAGGCCACCCACGCCCTCAACAAGGCCGGCTCCCGCCGGGACTCGCGCAGCAAGGCGTTCCGGCAGTCCTTCCTGGTCGCGTACGCGGCGCGGATCCGCGAGCGGCTGACCGCCGCCACCGAGCGGACCACCAAGGCCGCCGCGGCCGGCCGGCACCTGCGCGAGGACGGCAGCGAGGAGCAGCTGCTGCCGGACGAGCGACTGCTGCCCGCGCTCGCCGCCCGCTCGGAGGCGGTGGACGAGGAGGTCGGCCGGCTGTTCCCGAAGCTGGTCTCCCAGCGGGTCCGGGTCAGCGACGGCGTGGGCTGGGCGGCCGGACGCGCCGCCGCCGACCGCGCCACCCTGCACGGGCGGGCCGGGGCGATCCGCCGGTAGGCCGAGGACGGGCCCGGTGGCGCCACGGACCGGCCCGGTGGCACCACGGGGTGATCCTCTCCCCACGGAAGACCTGATAGAACGTACTCCGCCACGAACGAAGGGGGATTCGACGTGACGGAGCCGGCGGCCGAGTCGGGATACCGGGACCGGGTGCGCGGAGCGCTGCTCGGCGGAGCGATCGGCGATGCGCTGGGCTGGCCGGTGGAGTTCCAGCAGCTCCACCAGATCCAGGGCCGGTTCGGGCCCGCGGGAGTGACCTCGCTGCCGGCCGGGCCCGGGCCGGTCGAGGTGACCGACGACACCCAGATGACGCTGTTCACCGCCGAGGGCCTGATCCGCGGCTTCATCCGCGGCTGGACGGGCGGCGGCGGCTCGGTGCCGGAGGCCGTCCACGGCGCCTACCGGCGCTGGCTGCTGACGCAGTACCAGCCCGGGCCGGACGCCGAGCCGCAGCCCCGACCGTACGACGGCTGGCTGCTGCGGCAGCCGTTCCTGTACGCGCGGCGGGCCCCGGGCAACGCCTGCCTGAGCGGGGTGTCCGAGCACCCGGTGTTCGAGGCGCCGTCCACGATCGGGCGGCCGGGGCCGGTCAACCCGCACTCCAAGGGCTGCGGCACGGTGATGCGCTCGGCGCCGTTCGGGCTGGCCCGGCTGGGCGTCGACCAGTCCTTCGGGCTGGCCGTGCAGTGCGCCCAGCTCACCCACGGGCACCCGACCGGCTACCTCGCGGCGGGCGCCTTCGCGGCGCTCGTCGAGCGGCTCGCGAACGGAACGGAGCCGTGGGCGGCGGTCGGCGAGACCGTGGACCAGATCCGCGAACTGCCGAGCTCCAAGGAGACCGTCCAGGCGCTGGCCCGGGCCGTCCGGATCGCCCAGGAGTCCGAGCCCGCGGCGGAGGCGGTGGAGCGGGTCGGACTCGGCTGGATCGCCGAGGAGTGCCTGGCCATCGCGGTGTACTCGCTGCTGGCGGCCACCCTCGACCCCGACCCGGTGCGCACCGCGCTGCTGCTGTCGGTGAACCACTCCGGGGACAGCGACTCGACCGGCGCGGTCTGCGGCAACCTGGTCGGGGCCGCGTACGGCGCCTCCGCGCTGCCGGCCGAGTGGGCCGGCGCGGTCGAGGGGCGGGCCGAGCTGCGGCAGGTCGCGGACGACCTGCTGGTGCTGTTCGGCAGCCGCGACCCGCTCCACCCGGGGCTCGGCGGGCGCTACCCGGCCGGGTGAACCTCCCCTCCCGCCGAACCCCGCCCACTGAACCCCGCCCGCCGAACCCCGTCCGCCGGGCCCCGTCCACCGGGCCCGGTCAGCCCGCCTGCGGGTCGGTGACCTGGCCGAGGAACAGCGGCCGGCCGCCGTGGGTGTCCCGGATCAGGAACAGGAACGGCCGGTCGATGTGCAGTTGGACCGGCCGGTCCGCCGCCGGCGCGGCCGCCGCGGCGACCCCGACCCCGCTGCCGGCCGCCGCGACCGTACCGTCCTCGTCGACCTGGACGGTGGCCTTCTGCACCACCGTGCTGACGGCGAGCGGCTCCTTGGCGATGCCGCCGAGGTCGGCCCGGTCGAAGACGGATGTCACGCCGAGCGAGCGCAGCGCGGACGTCAGTTCGTTGGACGTGTCGAAGTGGAAGCGCGGGAGCCGGAGGTCGACCGGCCGCTCGGTGAGGGCGCCGAGGATCCGGTCCAGCTGGGGCTGGTCCAGGCCCTTGCCGAAGGCCGCGAAGCCGCCCTGCGCGGGGACGATCAGGTCCATCACCAACCCGCTGTCCGCGTAGGGCAGTTCGACGGCCTGCCAGGGCTCGCCGACGATCCCGCCGGAGCCGTCGGCGTACTTGAACGAGCCGCTCTGACCCATCGTCGGAACGGCCGGGGTGGAGCCGTCAGGCTTGTGGAACGGCCGGTCGGCGGTCTGCGAGGGCTTGAACGCGGTGGCCCACTTGGCCTTGAGGTAGAGCGCGTCGGTGAGCACCATCCGGGTGTCCGGGGTGATCGCGTTCGGGGCGAAGAGGTCCTTGATCCGGCCCTCGGTGGCCTTCTCCACGGCCGCGTTGACGGCCTTGCGGGAGCCGTCCGGGTCCTTGGCGAAGTCGGTGGGGTGCACGCCGGTGTCGAAGGCGGCGGCCAGGGTGGCCAGGTAGTCCGGCGAGACGGCCAGGCCCTGCTGGGCCCAGAGGTCGTCGCTCTGCCGCAGGGTGACCCCGTTCCCGGACGTGGACCGGCGGTTCAGCTCGCCGGTGGCGAGGGCGTACTGCTGCGGGGTGAGCTCGGTGTGCAGGGCCTTGGCGAGTTCGTCGGCGGTGGCGCCGCGGGCGCCGGGCAGCAGCATGGCGAGCACGGTGGCCAGGCCGGACGGGGAGAGCACGAGATTGCGGCCGGCGTCGTCGGGCCGCGCGGTGAGGGCGTGCAGGAGGTCGAGCCCGAAGGCGTCGGTGGCGGCCGCGGTCGCGGTGAGCTGGGCCGAGTCGACCGCCGGGCGGCTCGCGGGCGCGGAGGCCCGCAGGATCGGGGGCGCGCCGGCGTCGGCGCTGCCGCACCCGGCGAGCAGCGGCGCGGCGAGCGCGGCGGCGAGGAGCAGCGCCGCCGGACGGCGGGACGGGCGACGGCGGGTTCCGGTGCTGCGGTTCGTCATGGCCCTTCGACGCACCACCCCGCCCCCCGGTTCCGCCCCCGCCCGCCGCCGGCCGCCGCCGCCTCGGTCCGGTCAGTCCCAGAGCGCCCCGAGCTCCAGCAGCTCGTCCCGGTACTCGATCCGCTCCACCCACTCGGCCGGCCAGACCGCCTCGCCGTGGTGGGCGCCCGCGAAGGCGCCGGTCAGGCAGGCGAGGGAGTCGGAGTCGCCGCTGGAGTAGGCGGCCCGGCGGACGGCGGCCACCGGGTCGTCCGGCAGCAGCAGGAAGCAGAGCAGGCCGGTGCCGAAGGCCTCCTCGGCGATCCAGCCCTCCCCGGTGGCCAGGCACGGGTCGGCCTCGGTGTCGGGTGCGGCGAGCGCGGCCTCCAGCCGGTCGAGGACCGTGAGGCAGTCGTCCCAGCCGCGGGCGATGACGGCCTGCGGGGAGCCGCCGTGCCACTCGGCGGCGAGGTCGCCGAGCCAGAACTCGTCGTAGCGCTCGCGGCTCGCCAGCGCGTACGCCCGCAGCACGGCGGGCAGGCCGGCCGGCGGGACGCCCTCGGCGAGCTTGCGGACGGCGTACGCGGTCAGGTCGCTCGCGGCGAGCGCGGTGGGGTGGCCGTGGGTGAGCGCGGACTGGAGCTGCGCGGCGCCGGAGAGCTGCCGGGCGTCCAGCTCGCGGACCAGCCCGATCGGGGCGACCCGCATGTTGGCGCCGCAGCCCTTGGAGCCGATGTCGCTCGCCTGCTGCCAGCGGTACGTGTCGTGGCTGAGCCGCTCGCAGGACCGCAGGCAGGTCATGCCGGGGGCGCGGTTGTTCTCCGGGGAGCGCCACCAGTCGACGAACTCCTCGCGGACCGGCCGTTCCAGCCGCAGGGGCGTCAGCGGCCCGCGCGCCAGGGCGGTGCGCAGGCCGCGGCCGAGGGCGAGCGTCATCTGGGTGTCGTCGGTGACCAGCGCCTTCTCCGGCAGCGGGAGCCGCCGCCAGTCCGGGTGGTCGGCGGCGATCCGCTCCACGTCCTGGAACTCGGTCACCCGGCCCATCGCGTCGCCGATCGCCAGCCCCAGCAGTGCCCCCGTCGCCTTGCCCACGGCCTTCTCCCCCAGTTCCCGTTACAGCTCGCCCGTTACAGCTCGACCAGCAGTTCCTTGAGCCCGCGGATCACGTAGCCCGGGTTCCACTCGGGCTCGCGGACCAGCCGCAGGCCCGGGGCCCGGCGCAGCAGCGTGCCGTAGGACTCGGTGAGTTCCAGTCTGGCGAGCGGGGCGCCGAGACAGAAGTGGATTCCGGCGCCGAAGGTGATGTGCGGGTTGTCGGTGCGGCCGAGGTCGAGGCGGTCGGGGTCGGCGAAGCGCTCGGGGTCGCGGTTGGCGGAGCCGAAGAGCAGGGCGGTCTCGGCGCCGCGCGGGATGGTGACGCCGCCGACCTCGATGTCCTCCAGGACCCAGCGCTCGAACATCTGCAGCGGGGTGTCCCAGCGCATCAGCTCCTCGATCGCGGTGGGCAGCAGGGCGTCCACCGAGCCGCGCAGCCGGGCGAGTTCCCCGGGGTTGCGGAACAGCGCCCACCAGCCGTTGCCGGTGGTGTTGACGGTCGCCTCGTGGCCGGCGTTGAGCAGCAGCACGCAGGTGGAGACCATCTCCTGCTCGCTGAGCGCGTCGGAGCCCTCCTGGGCCTGGATGAGCGCGCTGATCAGGTCGGTGCCGGGGGCGGTGCGGCGCTCGCGGATCAGGGTGCGCAGATAGTCGGAGAACTCGACGCTCGCGGTGACGGCCCGGCGGGCGGCCTCCTCGGTCGGGTTGAGTTCGAACATCCCGGTGATGTCGGCGGACCACGGCCGCAGCAGGTGCCGGTCCTGCTCCGGGACGCCGAGCATCTCGGCGATCACCGCGACCGGCAGCGGCTCGGCGACGGTGGCGATCAGGTCGCCGCCGCCGGCCGCGAGCAGGTCGTCGACCAGTTCGCCGGCCAGGCGGCGGACGGTCGGGCGCAGGCCTTCGACCATGCGCGGGGTGAAGGCCTTGGAGACGAGCCGGCGGATCCGGGTGTGGTCGGGCGCCTCCAGGTCGAGCAGCCCGTGGTCGTTCAGGGTGTGGAAGGGCTCGTACGCGGGGTCGGGCTCGGGGCGGCCGAACTCGGCGTGGCTGAAGCGGTGGGTGTAGGTGCGGCCGAGCCGCCGGTCGCGCAGCAGCGCGCTGACGTCCTCGTGGCGCGAGACGAGCCACTGGTTCGTGGGCTCGAAGTACGTCACCGGCGCGTGTTCGCGCAGCTCGGCGTACGCGTCGTAGGGGTGGGCCACGAACTCCGCCGACCAGGGGTCGAACTTCGCCGTCGTCGTCATCGGTCGATCACTCCAGGCCGTGAGGGGAAAGCCGGAAGGATCATCGTACGCATGCGGTTCGTCCGCAATAAGACCCTTCCGGCCCGCTCCCCCGGCCCGCCCCTCCCCCGGCCCGCCGCTCAGGCCCGCTCCGCCACCAGTCGTCGCACCAGCCCGGGCAGCGCCTCGGAGATCGGCTGCCGGATCACCTCGTCCGCCGCCTCGTCGTACGGCGTCGGCTCGGCGTTCAGGATGATCAGCCGGGCCCCGGCCCGCACCGCCTGGTACGGCAGCGCCGCCACCGGGAACACCTGGAGGCTGGTGCCGACCGCGACGAACACGTCGCAGGCGCGGGCGATCGAGTCGGCCTGCCCGAGCACCTCCGGGTCCAGGTTCTCGCCGAACATCACCGTGCGCGGCTTGAGGATCCCGCCGCACTCCCGGCAGGCCGGGTCCGGCTCGCCCGCCTCCACCCGCGCCAACGCGTCCGCCATCGGCCCCACCACCCGGCAGCGCAGGCACTGCACCTCCCGTGCGGTGCCGTGCAGTTCGAGCACCTTGCGGGCGGTCAGCCCGGCGGCCTGGTGCAGTCCGTCCACGTTCTGGGTGAGCACCCTCAGCGGCAGCCCGGAGCGCTCCAGGTCGACCAGCGCCCGGTGCCCGGCGTTCGGCTCGGCGGCCAGGGCGCCCGTGTCCAGCCGCATCCGCCAGGCCCGCCGCCGGACCTCCGGGTCGGCCCGGTACGGCCCGATGGTGACCAGCTCCTGGGCCGCCGGGTCCTGCTGCCACAGCCCCTGCGGGCCGCGGTAGTCGGGGATGCCGGAGTCGGTCGAGATGCCCGCACCGGTGAGCACGGCGATCAGGGGGCGCTTCGCGTTCATGGCCCGGACGGTACGGGCACCGGCCGTGCCGCGGCCACCGAAAATCCAGGTGCGCCCCGCCAACTCCCGCCGCAGACTGGGCCGGTCACTCCACCTCATGCCAAGGAGCCCCGTGCAGGGAGCAGTCAGCGTCTCGCCCGCCCAGATCCCCGAGCTGCTGCTCGGACTGGCCACCGTCCGGCCGGTGTTCCTCTGGGGGGCACCGGGGATCGGCAAGTCCTCCCTGGTCAGGGCGTTCGCCGAGTCGCTCGGCCTGGAGTGCGTCAGCCTGGTCGGCACCCAGCTCGCCCCGGAGGACCTGATCGGGGTCCCGCAGCTCACCCCGGAGGGCCGCTCCCGGTTCTGCCCGCCCGAACAGATCGCCCGCGACGAGCCGTACTGCCTCTTCCTGGACGAGCTCAACGCCGCCTCGCCGGACGTCCAGAAGGCGTTCTACTCGCTGATCCTGGACCGCCGGATCGGCTCGTACGAACTGCCGGCCGGTTCGATCGTGATCGGCGCCGGCAACCGCGCCACCGACGGCGCGCTCGCCCGCCCGATGGCGTCCGCCCTGGTCAACCGCATGATCCACGTACATCTGCGGGCCAGTGCCGAGGACTGGCTGCGCTGGGCGGCCGGCGCCGGCATCCACCCCTGGGTCGTCGACTACCTCACCGACCGGCCCGACCACCTGTGGTCCGCCCCGCCCAAGACCGAGGAGCCGTTCTCCACCCCCCGCGCCTGGCACATGCTCTCCGACGCGCTGCACTCCTTCGGCCCGACCCTGGACGAGGGCACCCTCAAGGTCCTCGCGTACGGCCTGCTCACCGCGCCGCACGCGGTCGCCTTCTGCGGCTACGCGAAGATCGTCCGAAACTCGTACGGCCTGGAGGCGATCCTCAAGGGCGACGCCCGCTGGCCGCACCGGCCGGAGGACCGCGACCTGCTCTACTACCTGGCCGACTCCTTCCGCGGCCGCCTGGTCAAGGAGTTGCCCGCGAGCAAGGAGCACGCCTCCGGGGCGCAGCGGCAGACCGCCTTCCGGGCCAAGTCGCTGCTGGTGCAGCTGGCCGAGATCTCGGTGGAGGTCGCCCAGACGGTGATCGCCGACGGCGCGGACGGCAACCCGGTGCTGCCCCCCTGGTTCCTGATCGAGGCCGCCCGGGACATGCCCCGGCTGGTCGAGGCCCGCCGGTGAAGCGTCCCCCGGCCGACCGGAAGAAGCCGGACCCGGGGGCGGAGGCCTTCGAGGAGGGCGTGCGGCTGCTGCGGTGCAACCCGGCCTTCGCCTCCCTGCGCGCCGACATCTGCCGCTCCGACGACTGCTCCACCGCCCCGCCGGACGGCTGGGCGGTGGTCGACTCCAACGGCAACCTGCACGTCAACCCGCGCCGCCGGGCCGAACCCGCGGAATGGGCCTGGGTGCTGGCGCACTGCCTGCTGCACCTCGGCTTCGGCCACCTCCCGGGCGCCCGCGGCACCCGGGTCCAGCCCGACGCGTACGAGGCCGCCGCCCGCTGCGCGGTGGTCAACCGCTTCCTCGCCACCTTCCCGGTCGGCCGTGCCCCGGTCGTCCTCCCGCAGGAGTACCCGGGCGGGGACGAGGAGGAGCTGATCGCCCGCTGGCGCCGCGACGGCCTGCCGCCGGCCGGCACCGCCGGCACCGCGGGCACCGCCGAGCGCGACCAGCTGCTGGTCGAGTGGGGCGGCCACGGCCAGGCCCGCGAGGACTGGCCGGCGGCCTTCGCGGCCGCCCTCACCCGCACCATGTCCGCCGCGATGGACCGGGCCGGCGGCCGGATCGACGCCGACACCGGCGAGCGCCTGCCCGAGCGGCCGTGGACCAGGGCGCTCAACTGGTTCGTCTCCTCGTACCCCCTGCTGGGCGGCATCGCGGCCGGCCTGACCGTCGTGGCCGACGCCGAACTCGCCCGGGCCCACGACATCGCCGTCGCCGCCGTCAACACCGAGGCCGGGGAGATCTACGTCAACCCGCTGCGCCGGTACACCGACGAGGAGTGGCGGTTCATCCTCGGCCACGAGATGCTGCACGCCGCCCTGCGGCACGGCGAGCGCCGGGGCGGCCGGGACCCGTTCCTGTTCAACGTCGCGGCCGACTACGTCATCAACGGCTGGCTGCTGGAGATGGGCGTCGGCGACATGCCCGACGGCCTGCTGCACGACCCGGAGCTGAAGGGCCTGTCCGCCGAGGAGGTGTACGACCGGATCGTCCGCGACCAGCGCCGGATCCGCCGCCTCGCCACCCTGGCCGGCAAGAACCGCCCGGACATCCTGGGCGAACCGCTGGACCGCGGCCCGCGCGACTACGTGGACCTCGACGACTTCTACCGGCGCGGCCTGCAGCAGGGCTTCGAGCTGCACCGGCGCGACCGCGGCCTGCTCCCGGCCGGGCTGGTCGAGGAGATCCGGGCGCTGGCCCATCCGCCGCTCCCGTGGGACGCGCAACTGGCGCGCTGGTTCGACGAGTTCGTCCCGAGCCCGGAGCCGGTCCGGAGCTACTCCCGCCCCGCCCGGCGGCAGTCCTCGACCCCGGACATCCCCCGGGCCGGCCGCTACCACCCCGAGGAGGAGGTGCCCCGCTGCACCTTCGGGGTCGTCCTGGACACCTCGGGCTCGATGGACCGGACGCTGCTCGGCAAGGCGCTCGGCGCGATCGCCTCCTACGCCGCCGCGCGGGACGTCCCGGCGGCCCGGGTGGTGCACTGCGACGCCGCCCCGCACGACGCCGGGTACCTCCCGGTCGAGGACATCGCCGGGCGGGTCCGGGTGCGCGGGCGCGGCGGCACCGTCCTCCAGCCGGGCGTCGACCTGCTGGAGCGGGCCGAGGACTTCCCGCCCGGGGCACCCGTCCTCGTCATCACCGACGGCGCGTGCGACGTGCTGCGGGTACGCCGCCCGCACGCCTTCCTCGTCCCGCGCGGCGCCGTGCTGCCGTTCACCCCGCGCGGGCCGGTCTTCCGGATGAGCTGAGCGCCGGAGCCGCAGACGGCGACGCCGACACCGCCGCAGACGCCGACGGGCGGCCGCTCCTCCCCCGTGGGAG